>CALIJE010000019.1 GCA_938017825.1 uncultured Flavobacteriaceae bacterium | reverse complement strand
GAAGATTTCATGGGTGCATTTCCTGATTCATTTTTACAGATTCCGCATGAAATTCATGAACCAGATGCAGAAATTCTAAACCAAACGTATGATTTGGTCATCTTGGGGCACCAAGTTTGGTACCTTTCTCCATCAATCCCTGTAAATTCTTTTCTAAAATCCGAGGCCGCAAAAAAACTGCTGAACAACACGCCTGTTGTGACGGTAATCGGTGCAAGAAATATGTGGTATCAGGCCCAAGAAAAGTTAAAACGGCTTTTAGTAGATTGTAATGCCGAACTGGTCGGGAACATTGTCCTAACCGATAGAAATATCAATAATATAAGTGTACTTACCATTGAGTATTGGATGATGACAGGAAAGAAAGACCGTATGTGGGGTTTTCTGCCTAAACCAGGTATATCAGACAAAGATATTTCTGAAGCCATAAAATTTGGACCCCCTATAAAAGAAGCGCTTTTAGAAGGAAAATTGGAAAACCTTCAAGAGAACCTATTGGCGTTGGGTGCGGTCAATGTAAAAATAGCCTTGGCCATGACCGACAAAAGAGGCAATGTCATCTTCTCAAAATGGGCAGCACTAGTAACCAAAAAAAGCAAGCAGGGCGACGAAAGTCGAAAAAGATGGCTTCGCTATTTTAAACGATACCTACAATTTGCGATATGGATTATCGCACCTCTAGTTTTTATTGTATTTTTGCTGACTTATATTCCGCTTTATGGAAAAATTCAAAAGGATAAGAAATACTATTCTTCCATAGCTTTGCGCAAATAGCGGCCATGATGAGGACCAAAGAAGCAGGTACACCCAAATGAAAGACGTTTACATTACCAAAATAGCCAAATTTTTACCCAACGACCCTATTGATAATGAGCATATGGAGGAGCGTTTGGGGATGATCAATGGTAAACCTTCCCGTGCTAAAAGTATAGTCTTACGAAGTAATCAGATCAAGACCAGATACTATGCCTTGGATGGCCATGGCAATAGTACACATACCAATGCCGAACTAACTGCCGAAGCAGTTCGTAAACTCGGGAATCCTGAAGAATTAGAGCAAATTGAACTACTTTCTTGCGGTACTTCCACACCCGACCATTTGCTTCCGGCCCAAGCTTCCATGGTTCATGGCTTGTTGAATAATGGCAATATGGAACTCAATTCCGCTGCCGGGGTCTGTTGTTCGGGAATGAGCGCCCTTAAATATGGTTATATGGCCTTAAAATCAGGTCAAGTATCAAAAGCGGTATGCACCGGTTCTGAGCGTTCATCGGCCTTGACCAAGGCCAATATGTTTCAAATTGAATCGGAACGATTGCAAGAACTAAAGGACAATCCTATCATCGCTTTTGACAAGGATTTTTTGCGTTGGATGTTATCCGACGGGGCTGGCGCGATGCTTTTAGAAAACAAATTAGGTGAAGATATTTCCCTTAAAATAGAATGGATAGAAGGCTTTTCATATGCCCATGAACTTGAAAGCTGTATGTATGCCGGTGGTGAAAAACTAGAGGGCGGAAATTTACAGCCGTGGGCAGATTATAACACAGAAGAATGGGCCCAGCAATCGGTTTTCTCTATAAAGCAGGATGTAAAACTATTGAGCCAACACATTCTTGCGAAAGCCGCAGATAGCCTAAAAAGAGCCTATGCCAAGCATAATATTGCGCCCGAGGACATTGACTACTTCCTCCCGCACATATCATCTTACTTCTTTAAAGAGGGCTTTTATGAAGAAATGGAAAAAAATGGTATTGGGGTACCTTATGAAAAATGGTTCATGAACCTTGAGAAGGTAGGGAATATCGGTGCTGCATCGATTTACATTATGCTCGAAGAGCTCATGAATTCAGGCACCTTAAAGAAAGGAGACCGCATACTGCTCTTCGTTCCTGAAAGCAGCCGTTTCTCCTATATTCATACCTACCTAACGGTGCACTGATGAACCTCTTAGAGCAAAAAATAACAGATCGTAACTTGCTCGAAAATCTGATTCCGCAGAAACCACCTTTTGTAATGGTAGATAAATTGCTCTACTATAGCGAAACCAAGATTACATCTGGATTTACCATACCTACGTCACATCTTTTTATATTGAACCAAATGTTTCGAGAACCGGGGCTCATTGAAAACATGGCTCAAACGGTTGCCTTGCATACAGGTTATAAATACTATTTGAGCAAAAAACCTGCTCCCGTAGGATATATTGGGGCCATAAAAAAAGCAGAAGTTATACAGTTGCCCAAAGCCGGAGATGAATTACAGACCACTGTTGAAATTTTGCATGATATTATGGGCATTACCTTGGTTGCTGCCAAAGTGGAATGTAACGGCAACGTAATTGCACAAAGTCAAATGAAAACCGCACTTGCTGAATAGTGACTCAAATTAGACGCAATATTGACATACAGAAGTTCCTTCCCCATAGGAAACCCATGCTCATGGCCAGTAATATGCCTTATTTGGATGCCGAATCGGTAGAAACCAAATTTTATATTGAACCCGACTGCATCTTTTTAAAGGATAATTTCCTGACCGAGGCAGGCCTTATCGAAAATGCCGCGCAAAGTTGTGGTGCCATAGTTGCTCAAAGTTATGCCCATCGTAACGAAAATGATGAAGTGATCGGGAGATCAATAGGGTTTATTAGCGCCATTAAGAAAATAACCATTACCGATCTTCCAAGAGTTCATGAAGAAATCACCACCAAAGGAAAGCTTCTTACAAGATATGATGATGAGAACTTTAGTCTCTGTACAATGGAGTCGAACACTTTTAGAAACGACGAATTAATTGTAGCTTGTACTTTTAACTTTTTGATTCAAGCAATTAATTCTTCAACTTCAATATGAAAAAAAGCGAAGTACCTCAAGACGACGGCTTTCTCAAGGAGGAGCATGGCAGGGAACTAAATTACGCCGTAGGCGAAGATGGTAAATACACCACTGCACTTAGCTCAGGATGGGACGCCAAAACCATAGCGTTGAATAATGCTCTAGAACGCATAGAGGAACGCATTGCCGATGCCAAACAACGTGTATTGGATAACAAGACCAGCCCAATTGAATACTTCATGGAATTTTGTCGTATGGATGTGCCGGTACTTTCTAGTTATATGGGTTTATGGCAATGGCGGGTAAAAAGGCATTTTAAGCCTTCTGTCTTCAGAAAATTAAGCGAGAAAACCTTAAAAAAATATGCCGACGTTTTCGAAATTGACGTGGCCCAATTGAAAAATTTTGATCCGAATTCATGAAAATAGATTTTGAACACAAACAATCTGCACACTGCGAAAACGGGGTAGCCTCGAATCTCATGCGCTTTAATGGTTATGAGGTTAGTGAACCCATGGTATTCGGCATAGGATCAGGACTGTTGTTTTGCTATATTCCTTTTATAAAACTAGACAGTGCACCCTTAATAACTTACCGGGCCATGGCCGGTTTCATATTTAAGCGTTTTGCCAAAAGAGTTGGCATTACCATTAAAAGAGAAAAATTCAAAGACCCCAAGAAAGCACAAGAACGTTTAGATGAAAATCTAAAAAACAATAATCCCGTTGGGCTGCAGGTTGGAGTATATCACCTGGTCTATTTTCCAGACGAGTACCGTTTTCATTTCAATGCACATAATCTCGTGGTTTATGGAAAAGATGGTGACAACTATCTCATCAGTGATCCCACGATGGAAAAAGTTACGACACTTACCTCCAAAGAACTTGAAAAAGTACGGTATGCCAAGGGCGCTTTTGCCCCCAATGGACATATGTACTACCCTATAGCCTTTCCCGAAAAACTGAATCTAGAAAGTGCCGTAAAAAAAGGAATCAAACATACCTGTCGTGAAATGTTGGCCCCAGTGCCAATCGTAGGAAACAAGGGCATTAAGACCGTTGCTAAGCTCATACGCAAATGGCCTATTAAAAAAGGAACCAAACGCGCCAATCATTATCTTGGCCAGATCGTACGTATGCAAGAGGAAATTGGCACTGGCGGCGGTGGTTTCAGGTATATTTATGCGGCATTTCTTCAGGAGGCGAGCGAGCTATTGAAAAACGACACCCTTTCGGCTCTTTCCAAAGAAATGACGGAGATTGGAGATCTTTGGCGTGATTTCGCGTTGGAGGCTTCCCGTATATATCGTAACCGAAGCGCTCAAACGGATGCCTACAATAAAGTGGCCGACCAACTGGAACATATCGGAAATCGAGAAAGAGACTTCTTTAAAAAATTGAAAACCGCAATTTAGGTCGGCATGATTCTAATCGATCAACTTTCAAAAAAGTATAAAGGTGCCGACCACTTCTCGGTATTCGATTTGAGTCTTAAGGTAAATGAAGGTGAAATTTTTGGGCTTTTAGGTCCTAACGGGGCAGGAAAGACCACCTTGATTTCGATGTTAAGTTCCTTACTTAAACCAACCTCAGGTAGTTTTACCATAGATGGCCAGGATTATAAAACGAACACGAACAAACTTAAACAAAGCATTGGTATAGTACCACAGGAATATGCATTATATCCATCGCTTACGGCATTCGAAAACTTGAATTATTTTGGTTCTATGTATGGTCTTAAAGGGAAGACCCTTCGTGAGGACATCAATGCGCAATTACATCTTTTGGGTCTCACCGATTTCGCCGCTAAGAAGGTAAAGACCTTTTCTGGAGGAATGAAAAGACGGGTAAATCTGATTGCAAGCTTGCTGCACCGGCCCAAAATTCTCTTTTTGGATGAACCTACAGTCGGGGTCGATGTGCAATCTCGAAACGTTATTTTAGAGCACCTAAAAAAAATCAATGCCGAAGGCACTACTATAATCTATACCTCACATCACCTTAATGAGGCCGAGCAACTATGCGATCGCGTAGCCATTATAGACAAAGGGTCTATTGTTTGCAAGGGCGAACCCGCAGCCTTGATCAAAGCACAAAAAGACGCTACCCATTTAGAAGACGTATTCCTTGCCTTAACCGGTAAAGCACTTAGAGACCATGCATAAACTATGGGCATCAACATATAAGGAGTTTTTATTGCTCACCAGGGATCTGGGAGGTTTGGCCGTACTTTTTTTAATGCCCCTTTTACTGGTCATTACGATTACGGTCATTCAGGATAACACCTTCAAATCAATTCAGGCCGCGAAAATTCCGGTACTTCTTTTGGATAAGGACAAGGGCTCTGTAGCACAAAATATAAGAGAAAATCTAGCGGCCTCCGAACTTTTTGAATTGGTCAACAACGATAATGAACAAGAGGTTCAGGAATTGGTGCGAAAAGGCACCTATAAAATGGCAATCGTTATCCCTGAAAATCTAACCAAGGACCTGAACCTCAAAGTGGAGGAAAATGTAGAGGGTATTTTGGCCAAGTTTGGTATGGAAGACGAAAGCATTCCTATGGTCAAAACCAAATTGCAACCCAAGGTGGTAAAACTATATTTTGACCCAGCTACCCAACAGTCATTTAAAGGTTCTGTTCGCAGTAACATCAACCAAATGATTGCAAAAATCGAAAGTCAAACCATATACAAAGCCTTTCAAGAACAGTTGACCGAGGATGATTCCGAAGTACTTTTCGATACCGATCATTTTATAAGTTTTAAAGAGATAGACCCAAGCGATGGTACCAAACCGATTACACCAAACTCAACTCAGCACAACATTCCGGCATGGACCCTCTTCGCCATCTTCTTTATTATGCTGCCCCTGGGCATAAATATGGTTAAAGAAAAAAACCAAGGTACTTTTGTAAGACTGCGCACCAACCCGGTTTCCTATGCAACCGTTTTAGGAGGAAAAACGTTGGTCTTTTTATCGGTCGCATTGGTTCAGTTCGCCTTAATGCTCTTGGTAGGCGTGTACCTTTTCCCTACTTTGGGATTACCTCAATTAGAAGTTGCTGGGCGCTTGCCTATGCTTTTTACAGTTGCTTTCTTTGCCGGTCTCGCTGCGGTCGGCCTCGGCTTATTGTTGGGTACTATGGCCAAGACACAAGAACAATCTGCACCTTTTGCAGCGACCTTTGTTGTTATATTGGCGGCCGTTGGTGGGGTATGGGTGCCCGTTTTTGCTATGCCCAAAATTATGCAAAGTCTTTCGCAGCTATCTCCAATGAATTGGGGTCTAAATGCCTTTTATGACGTATTTTTGCGTGATGTAGGCTTTATTGAAATCCTGCCTAAAATTACGTTGTTGGCCTTGTTTTTTATGGCTACTACCCTAATTGCGATAGTTTATAACAAAAGAAAAAATGCCGTCTAAGACCAAGAACCAAATTAGTTTTACAAGTGAGGTGCGGGTACGATTTGCCGAGACAGACCCATTAGGTATTGTTTGGCATGGCAACTATATTCAGTACTTTGAGGATGGTCGTGAGGCTTTTGGGCGACATCATGGTATTTCTTATTTGGACCAAAAGGACCATAACTTTTCTACTCCTATCGTAGAATCAAAATGTGAACACAAATTACCATTGACCTATGGGGATGTCGCAACTATACGAACCACCTATGTAGATTCAGAAGCAGCCAAAATGGTTTTTACATATGAAATACGCAACCCCAAAGGTGAAGTCGTTTGTAAAGGCAAAACCGTGCAAGTTTTTGTTGAACTTGGCGGCGAACTCTCGCTCGTGATTCCACAATTTTTTATGGATTGGAAGAAAAAAGTGGGCCTCATAAATGGATAAGGTATTTCTATCATACAACAATATCGTTTCTGCCTATGGCTTTGACTCCCTTTCGGCCATTTCACAAATAGAGAACGAGGTTTCAAGCTTAAAACGAACTGAGGACGAACGAATTCTTAGCGATCCGTTCTATACTTCACGACCTACTGATACTATCGTTTCGGAGGCCTTTGAGCTACTCCAACCCACAAAAAAATATACACGATTAGAAAAGCTCCTAGCCATTTCCTTAGCGAGCACCATACGCCAATCCAATATTGCACTTACCAATCGCGTTGGACTCATAATTTCAACGACCAAAGGCAATATCGATGTTTTGGAACGTGCCAATCCGTTTCCTGAAGAACGTGCCTACCTATCGGAATTGGGCACCCAAATAAAAAGCTTCTTTCAATTTGAAAATGATGCTGTTGTACTATCCAATGCCTGTGTTTCTGGGGTATTGGCCGTAGCCGTTGCCAAACGATTTATTGACCAAGGCAGGTACGATCATGTATTCGTTGCCGGAGGTGATTTGGTGACCAAATTCATTCTTTCGGGTTTCAATGCATTTCAAGCACTGAGCAAAGAACCTTGTCGCCCCTATTGCAAAACGAGATCAGGAATCAATATCGGCGAAGTAGCGGCCAGTGTACTTGTAACCAATGACCCAAACAAACTAACCAAAGAGTCTGTAGAAGTTTTGGGAGAAGCCTCGTGCAATGATGCGAATCATATCTCAGGTCCGTCGCGGACCGGAGAAGGCCTGCACCGAAGTATTCAACTTGCCATGGCGCAGACAAAGCTGTCGGCGTCGGAAATCGATTATGTCTCCGGTCATGGTACAGCCACACAATTCAATGATGAAATGGAGGCTATTGCCTTTAACCGATCAGGTCTACAAGATACCCCTATGAATAGTCTCAAAGGTTATTTCGGACATACCTTGGGTGCATCGGGCCTTTTGGAAACCATCATCGGAATGCATTCGTTGCACCGTAATACCCTTTTCACCAATCTAGGTTTTCAAGAGCTTGGCGTATCCGAACCCTTGAATATCATTCAACGAACGACCTCTGAAAAATTGAGTACCTTCTTAAAAACCGCTTCAGGTTTTGGAGGTTGCAACACCGCTGCCCTATTTAAAAAAGTGACTGCTAATGGCTAACGACTATTTCATACAGGCATATAGTCATATTCGCAACAATCAGATTTGGCATAATGGCGAGTCTATATTTACGGCGGATTCAGCTGATTTTTCATCATTTATGAAAGCGGCCTACAAACATTTCGCGTTGGATTACGGGAAGTTTTTTAAGATGGATAGTCTTAGTAAGTTGGCTTTTATGGCCAGTAATCCTTTATTAAACGATGAACCGGAAAAAAATACAGCCTTGGTGATGACCAACAAAGCCGGAAGTTTGGATACTGACCGAAAACATCAGACCACAATGAACGACTATCCCAGCCCAGCCGTATTCGTTTATACCTTGCCAAATATTTGTCTTGGGGAAATCAGTATCAAACACCAATTGTATTCCGAAAATGCTTTTTTCGTTTTCGACAGTTTTAACCCATCTACTTTGCATGACTATGCCAATGCATTGCTAGATTCTAAAAAGGCAGAAAAAGTACTCTGTGGATGGGTAGATTTTGAACATCAAAAACACGATGCCTTTTTGTACATTGTTTCAAAGAGTGGTACTTTTGAACATTCATTAGAAACCCTAAACCGATTATACCAAACTCCATGAGTGACTTGAAACAGGAATTGAAAGAAAAAATCATAGAGCAATTGAACTTAGAAGATGTTTCCGTTGCTGAAATCGGTGATACCGACCAACTTTTCGGTGAAGGTTTGGGATTGGATTCCATTGATGCCCTAGAACTTATTGTCATGCTAGACAAGGACTATGGCATTAAATTGGCCGATCCAAAAGAAGGGCGCAAAATCTTCGAATCGGTTGATACCATGGCTACGTATATAGAAGCCAACCGAGCCTGATCAAGCACCATTATCCTTTTATTTGAATCCTATGAAAGGTGACATGTAAATTGTCTTTTCTCAGGTATTCCAAAAACATTCGATATTCGTATTTTTGCCAAAAGACTGCAGTTTAATACACTATGGGAAAAGGCGTTGCGATTACGGGAATGGGCATTATTTCGGCCATTGGGAACAATGTAGAGGAAAATTACGAATCGCTTATCAATTCCAAAACAGGAATAGCGAAGATTTCGAAAATCGATACGATTCATAAAGATGCCATCCTTGTAGGGGAAGTTGCCATGACCAACACGGCTTTTGAAACACAATTAGGCCTTGAGGAAAATTCATGGTCAAGAACCTCGCTTCTCGCCGTAACTGCTGCGAAAGAAGCAGTTGCCCAAGCACAAATCAAAGACATAAACGATTGCCGTACGGGTTTGGTTTCTGGCACCACCGTGGGCGGAATGGATAAATCGGAACAATATTTCTATGATTATTTCGAAAGCGATGCCGCTTGGAAATATATCAACGGACTTCATGCCGGCGATTCTACCCAAAAGATTGCCCATCAATTAGGTCTCGAAGAGAGCTTTGCAACAACGATCAGTACCGCCTGCTCATCGGCAGCAAACGCAATAATGCTTGGGGCACGTATGATCAAGGCCGGAGAGTTGGACAGGGTCATTGTCGGAGGATCCGATGCGCTTTCAAAATTTACCATTAATGGGTTCAAAACCTTGATGATATTGTCAGATACCTTTAATACCCCCTTTGATGATCATAGAAAGGGACTTAATTTAGGGGAAGCAGCAGCTTTTTTGGTTCTAGAATCGGATGATATCGTAGAACGTGATGGCAAAGAAGTACTTGCCTATGTGAAGGGTTATGCCAATGCAAATGATGCCCATCATCAAACAGCCTCGTCAGATAATGGTGATGGTGCAGTTCTAGCCATGGAAAAAGCACTAAAGGTGGCCGGGCTCGAACCCAATACCGTCGATTATGTAAATGCCCATGGCACCGCGACACCCAATAATGACCTATCTGAAGGCCGTGCCCTGCTACGTGTATTTAAGGACAATGTTCCCGAGTTCAGCTCTACCAAAGCCTTTACAGGGCATACATTGGCAGTAGCTGGGGTGGTGGAAGCTGTATTTTCGGTCTTAGCCTTGCAAAATAATGTGGTATACCCCAATCTTAATTTCAAACCCCTATGCAAGAATTCGATTTACTGCCAGAAACAGAGCTTAAAGAAAAAGAACTCCATGTAATCCTCTCCAATTCATTTGGTTTTGGAGGAAATTGTACCACCTTGATATTTTCAAAAGAGCCTTAATGAAACGTATTTATATCAATAGTGTTGGTTCGGTCTCAGCCCAAAAAACCTATGAAAATTCAAATTTTCTGGAAGAGGTTGAGTACTATAACGCCAATGTAATCAAGGTAATCGACCCTAATTACAAAGACTATATACCGCCCGCGGCGGCTAGGCGCATGGCCAAAGGCATTAAAATGAGTACGGTAAGTTCGCGCACGGCGCTAGAGGAAGCAGGTCTTGAAAATGTAGATGCCATCATGGTAGGCACTGGATTGGGCTGCATTGGGGATTCGGCAAAATTTGTTGGTGATATTATCGACAATAACGAACAGTTCTTAACCCCAACGCGTTTTATACAATCATCCCACAATACCGTTTCAGGGCAAATCGCATTGGCGATAGGTTGCAAGGGGTATAACTTTACCTATGTAAATGCATCCGTCTCCTTCGAATCTTGTTTAATCGATGCGATATTGCAATTACGTAACGATGAAGCCAAGAATATTTTAGTCGGTGGGGTTGATGAGATCGCCGACCACCATGTAAAATCACATCAGCTTATCCAACACATAAAACAAGAGGCCGTTGCGGCCAAGGATTTGCTATCGAGCAATACCAAGGGGTGCGTTTCTGCCGAAGGTTCCAACTTTTTTGTCCTTTCGGATAAAGAGCAGGCCTCAACTTATGCAGAATTAGTGGCCGTGAAAACCTTTAATACCCTTACCAAAGAACGCCTCGAAACTGTTGCAGAACATTTTTTATCCGATCAGGGTTTGAGCGCGTCCGAGATAGATATGGTAATCCTTGGAAATAATGGCGATGTTGATTTTGATGGGTACTACAACATACTAAGCGAAGGCCTCTTTAGTAACACATCTCAGCTCTATTACAAGCATCTTTCTGGAGAGTTCGATACTGCCGCAAGTTTTGGCTTTTGGCTTGGTTCAAAAATCCTCAAATCCCAGTCTATACCCGAGGCTGTAAAATTAAATTCAATAGCACCCGATAGTATGAAAACCGTATTGCTATACAATCAGTACCGGGGTGAAAACCATACCCTCATTTTACTGCGTAGATGTTAAAGCGACGGATAGTCAATGCGGCAACTTTGGTCACCTTGGTCGTGTTGGTTATAACGAGCTTCTTTAGACCAATGCCTTGGGGAGCATATGCCTTGGTCGCCTTTATTTGGTTTTGGCTTACCCTCCTAGGTTCATTTCTCATTCGTTGGAACTATCACTTTAAGTCATTGCATTCGAATAAGAGCATTGACTCGCCCTTTGTATCGATTACCTTCGATGACGGGCCGAATACGAAGTATACCCCAAGAGTACTTGACCTCCTAATGAAGCATCAGGCCAAGGCAACTTTCTTTTGTATTGGGCAACAACTAGAAAAACACCCGGAAATTCTAAAACGCATCATTGCAGACGGACATTCAGTTGGAAACCATACGTATTCGCATTCAAAGAATTTTGGTTTTTTTGGCTTAGCCAAAGTACGCCAGGAACTCGAACACACCAATAGCCTTGTCAAAGATCTCACTGGTTTACAAATGAAGCTCTATCGCCCGGCATTCGCTGTAACGAATCCAATAATTGAAAAGGCAGTGAAGATCTTAAAGCTGCGTACAATCGGATGGAATGTTCGTTCTCTAGACACCACCCCAAGATCACAAGCTATGGTCCTTAAACGCATTACCTCAAAAATTTCAAAAGGTGATATTGTATTGTTACACGATACAAGCCCAAAAACCGTAGCTGTTTTGGAACAGTTATTGTTATTTTTGGATGAGAAAAAACTACAATCGGTCCCAGTTGACCAATTGTTGAAGATAGATCCCTATGCGTAAATTGGTTTTTCTAATTTTCCTAATGACAGTGCATGGCTATGCACAGTCAGAAATGAGTGCGACCGAGGCTGAATCCCTGCGCTCAAAAGTGCAAATAGCAGCAACAAATACACAAACCATTAGCAGCGATTTTACACAGTACAAGCATATCGACTTTTTATCAAACGATATTGAATCGAAGGGGACTCTTACGTTTGAAGCTCCGGATAAGGTAAAATGGGAATATTCAACGCCATTTTCCTATTCGGTGATATTCAAGAATAAAACACTTTATATCAATGATGAGGGCAATAAGAATTCGATGGATCTAGGCTCGAACAAAACGTTCAAACAATTGAACGAATTAATTACCTCGAGTATTAGAGGCGATATGTTCGATGCGCAGCGGTTTACGATAAGCTATTTTACCAAAGATGATAGAAGCGTTGTGCATTTTCTTCCCAAGGATGAACAATTTTCGGAGTTCATACAGGTCTTTCACCTCACCTTTAATACGAAGGGCGAAGTTGAGGAGGTAAAAATGATCGAACCATCGGGCGACTACACCCAAATCGTTTTTTCAAATCGCATCCTGAACCAACCCCTTTCCGATGCGGATTTTAGTCATTAGTCTCTTCTTTGTATTAGTTGGGTGTGCTTCATATCCTCTAAAAAATGGGTTCTCACCAAACGATTTAGAGAGAAACGAGATTACCAACCCCTACTTTTCCGATACCACCAAAGACTATATTTACAAAACACAAGTAAGCGCGTTCGATAAAAACTTTGGCGGTATTCTAGCGATCAAAAAGTTGGGGGAAGAGCATCATCGTTTGGTGTTTACAACCGAAATGGGGAATACCATTTTTGATTTTACATTTAAAGAAAACGAATTCATAGTCAATAAGATCCTTAAAGAATTAGACCGCAAGATTCTGGTCAACATTCTAAAAAGAGATTTTTTGGCAATGATTACACAAAAGGCCAAAATTCAAAAAACATACAAAAAAGAGTCAAAAACACTCGAAAATGGGCTCATTTTGAGCAAAACACACCTTTTTTTGACTGAAAATGGACAATTATTGAAAATAATTCGGATAGGAAATGGCCGCGAAAAAGTTGTTATAACGTTTGATCAAATTTCCCAAAATGTTGCCAATAATATATTGATTGCTCATAAAAGCATTAAATTGAGAATACATTTAAAAGCCATTTAAGATGAAAAAGCTAGTCTTAATAACTGTTCTTAGTTGCTTTTCTTTCCCAATTTTTGCTCAAATATCCGTGCGACCTGGTATTAAATTGGGAATTAATATTTCAACGATCACCAACGCCGATCTTGATTACAAAACAGGTCTTCAAACCGGTGCTTTTGCCTTGGTAAAGTTTGGTGATCTTTATGCCATTCAACCCGAAATCATATATTCCAGACAAGGTGGGAAATCGCGTACCGATGGGCTAGATGACATTCAAATTAACTACCTGTCTATTGCCATTACCAATAAGTTTCATATCATTCCAGATAACGGTTTTCATCTCTTGATCGGGCCAAGTTTTGACATGAGTGTAGGTGAGAGTTCGAGTATAGCGAATCTCAATGATACTCCTGAATTGAACTTTTTTGATTTTGCTTTGTTTGCCGGGGTTGGTTATGAATTCGATTTTGGTCTTATCTTAGAGGCCCGATATAAAAACGGACTTATAAATGTTGATTTATTTGCCAGTACCGATGACGGCCGGTTTAATACTACTGGAAATGTGCTGAATTCGGTGTTTCAGGTAGCGGCCGCGTACAAATTTGATTTTTAATTATGCTCATAGAAGGACTTTATTCTGTTTTAACTTTTGAACACGAAGAACAAACCGTTAAGGCTACGGTAAAACTTAACCCAGAACATGAGGTGTTCAAAGGTCATTTTCCAGGAAATCCGGTTATGCCCGGTGTCTGTATGATACAAATGATCAAAGAGCTTACCGAACGGGCAACCACTCAAACACTATTTTTGACCGTAGCTTCGAACGTTAAGTTTATGGCCATTATCAACCCTGAAAAGAACGATACCCTACAACTGGTTTTGCAAATATCAGAAGTTGATGGCCTGATAAAAGTGAAGAACATTGTAAGTTTTGAAGAAACCATGGCACTAAAATTGAATGCTACCTTTAAAATTGTTTCTTAAATGAAAAGTATATTCCTTTTTTTTGGCGTAATTGGCCTATTGCTTGCAGCACCAGATATTTCTGAAGTTAGAGAAGCTTATCGTAAAGCCGCCGAAAATCAAGAGAAAGCCGAAAAGTTGCACAACGATCTTACCGCTATTACAGAAAGTGATAATGTATTGCTCATAGGATACAAAGGTGCCGCGACGACCATAATGGCCAAGTATGCAAAAGGGGTAAAAGCTAAGACCACTTATTTCAAAGAAGGAAAAAAATTGATTGAGCAGGCCATATTAGCCGACCCACAAAATGTAGAACTCCGTTATATTCGCCTCAGTGTTCAAGAAAATGCCCCGAAAATCGTCCGCTATAAAAAACACATTGCGCAAGACAAACAATTTATTATAGACAACTTCAACGGCATAAAAAGCCGTGAAACGAAGCGATACGTCAAAGGTTTTGTTTCTCAATCGTCATCTTTTACCGAGGCTGAAAAGCAATTGTTTTAGGTACTGTAATCATTATCTTTACTGAAAATTGCAGTGCTATCCCCCTAGCCTGAAACAGAACGAACGTGCCAATTCCAACCACATCCGTACACGAGCGAATGCAGCTGCTAAATTGCTGTGTGCTCATTCCTACCTATAATAATGCAGGTACGCTACGAGAAGTGCTCGAAGGCGTACTGGAACAAACCTCCAACATAATTGTAGTAAATGATGGGGCGACCGATGGCACCTCGGAAATCTTGGCATCATACCCTCAACTAGTTAGCGTACACCTCGTAAAAAACAAAGGGAAGGGCAACGCTCTCCAAATCGGATTTAAGGAAGCCATACGCCTTGGTTATAAATTTGCGATTACCATAGATTCAGATGGACAGCACTTTCCAGGGGATATCCCAATATTTTTAGATGCGTTGGAAAATGGTTCCACAAAAAATGCCTTGTATATAGGAGCTCGAAATATGAATCAGGCAGATGTACCGGGCAAAAGCAGTTTTGGCAACAAATTTTCAAATTTCTGGTTCAGATTCGAAACGGGTAAATGGCTTACAGATACACAATGTGGTTATCGCTTATATCCCTTGAAGGAGATAAGCCAGCTAAAACTTGTTACCCCAAAGTTCGAGTTTGAAATCGAAGTCATCGTGAAGGCAGCATGGAACGGTACCTTGGTTGAAAATGTACCCGTAAGGATATCGTATAACGAGGAAAACCGTGTTTCACATTTTAGGACCGTACCCGACTTCGCACGCATTAGTGTTTTGAATACCTGGTTCGTTATCGTGGCCATTTTTTATATAAAACCAAGGGACTTTTTTCGAAAGATCAAAAAGAAGGGAATAAAAAGGTTCTTACAGGAGAACGTGCTAAAGCATGGCGACCCACCAAAAAAGAAAGCACTTTCGATTGCTCTGGGCATCTTCCTCGGCATCGCCCCGTTTTGGGGATTTCAGACCCTTTTGGTGTTTACCTTGGCGGTCTTCTTAAAGCTGAACAAGGCCATAGCCTTTACTTTTTCAAATATTAGTATTCCCCCTATGATCCCTTTCATTATCTACGCCAGTGTGCAATTGGGAATGTTGATAACCGGTGAGGATATTTCGTTTTCTATGGAAACCCTATCCCAAAACTTCGAAATGTTCAAACATTTAAAGACCTATATCATTGGTAGTTTGGTTTTAGCAACCCTTGCCGCTATTTTATTTGGTTCAATAAGTTACATCGCCCTGGCCCACAAAGCAAAACGAAAAATATCCGCTGATAATGGGTGAAACTTTTCTTAAGGTTTCTCAATGGATAGCCAAAAAAAAGTGGATAAGTCTTTTTGGCCTTCTTGCTATCGTTCTTGGCCTGTTGGCCTTAAGTAACAGAATTGAATTTGAGGACGACATCACTGCTCTTATACCATCGAATGAAGATGCTGCACGCATTCAAAAGGTTTTAAAATCGATCACCTTCACCGATAAAATTATCGTCAATATTCAAAAAGGACCCGAAGGCTCGGTAGACGATCTTATACAATATGCAACCGATTTCCTCGATACTGTTCAAAATACGCAAGGTGAATTTATAAAGAACGTTCAAGGTCGCATCAATGAGGAAGACCTTCCCAATGCCTTGGAACTCGTCTACAACAACCTACCGTTATTTTTAGATGCACAAGATTATGACCAAATACGGGCCAAACTTGGTAAGGACAGTATTGCGAAGATTACGGATAGCAATTATCGCACACTAATTTCACCTTCCGGAATCCTAACCAAAAAAACGATAGTCAAAGATCCGCTTGGACTATCATTTATTGCCCTGAAAAAACTAAGACAATTAGGAATCGGTGACGATTTTAAACTTAAGGATGGCTACTTACTCGACTCCGATGAAAATAATATTCTCCTTTTTTTGACCCCTACTTATGGCTCTAATGGCACTGACAAGAACATCCCCTTTGCAGATGCACTATATGCCATAAAAGATAAATTGAACAACGAATACGGGCTAAAAACACAAAGCGAATATTATGGTGCAGCCTTGGTGGCTGTAGCCAATGCCAAACAAATTCGGCAAGACATTCAATTTACCGTCAGCATAGCCATGACCATCTTGATCGTGTTGCTCATATTCTTTTATCGCAAACTGGCCCTACCGCTTATTCTTTTTGCACCGACCGTTTTCGGGGTATTGCTTTCTATCACTTTTCTGTATTTCTTGCGCACTAAAATCTCCTTGATCTCCCTAGGTATAGGATCTGTATTACTTGGTGTAACTCTAGATTATGCACTTCATATCTTGACCCATATTCGCAATGGAAAGACGATTGAAAGTCTTTACAAAGAAGTTGCCCCTTCGATTTTGCTGAGCAGTATTACCACAGCCTCTGCATTTTTGTGTTTGCTGTTTTTGGATTCACAAGCACTTCAAGATTTGGGAATATTTGCCGCCGTTAGCGTTGTTGGCGCATCGTTCTTTGCCTTGCTTTTTATCCCGCAGGTGTACAGAACAATTAAAAAGGAACATACCACTACCTTCCTAGACCGCGTTGCAGGATTTCGGATACATCAAAACAAACTGGCTCTTGCCTTAATAGTACTAGTTGCCATCGCAAGCTTATATACGTACCAAAAGGTACTTTTCAACAGAGATATTACCAAGCTAAATTATGAATCACAGGTATTAATAGATGCCCGATTGCGTTTGGAAAAACTAACTGACATCAGTTCAAAATCAATTTACCTATCAACCTATGGCGATGAAAAAGAGGCCGTACTGCACCGTAATGATTCGTTATTTCAAATTCTGAACGACCTTAAGGCTAAAGACCAGATCATTAACTATAGTTCTATAGGAGGGCTCGTGCAATCAAAGCAAAACCAGCAACAAAAAATAGAAACCTGGAAACAGTTTTGGCATCCTGATCTGGTTGAACAAACACGGCAAAATCTCATTGGCAGTGGCAACGCTTTGGGCTTTAAACCAACAACGTTCAATGATTTCTATACACTGCTCAAAACCGATTTTGAACCTTTAGGGCTTAGCGATTACGAGGTCGTAAAGTCTTTTGCCCTAGATGACTTTATCGTTGAGGACCAGAATGGCACCACAATTACCTCGCTGGTAAAAGTTAATGACGAGGACATTGATGTCATTCGGAGCGCTTTTAAAGAAATTCCCAACACACTTTTAATTGATCGCCAACAGGTCAACGAGACCTTTTTGGGCAGTTTGAAAAATGATTTTAATAGCCTCATCGGCTATTCGATGCTTGTGGTACTGTTCATCCTATTGGTATTCTATCGAAGTTTTTCGTTAACCTTGGTTACCTGTATTCCTATTTTCCTTGCCTGGTTCCTGACCGTGGGAATTATGGGACTTTTTGGCATCGAATTCAATATTTTCAATATTATTATCTGCAGTTTTATCTTCGGTCTTGGGGTTGATTATAGCATTTTTATTACCAATGCCCTCCTTACCGAATACCGTAGCGGTGAAAAGACCCTGCCGACCCATAAGACCTCGATTATCCTCTCGGTTATTACCACTATTGCCGGCGTAGGCGTCATGATCTTTGCCGAGCACCCCGTCCTATATACAATATCATTGGTCTCAATAATAGGAATTCTGTGTGCGGCCTTTGTTTCTTTTACAATGCAACCATTGTTGTTTCACCTCTTCATCGGTAGTTCAACAAAGCGACCGATATCCCCTCGGTATTTAATACATTCCATTTTCTCATTTGGCTATTTTGGGATTGGTGGATTTTTACTTTCCATATATGCCCGGATCAAATGTACACTCTGGCCCAAGAGCATTGAAAATCCCAATCTCGGTTTTCATAAAGTAGTTTCAAAGCTAAAGGGGTCTGTATTCTACACCAATCCTTTTGTGCGCAAGAAAATCAAGAATCCTCATCAAGAGAATTTTAAAAAACCGGCAATGCTGATTGCCAACCATACCTCCTTCCTAGATATTTTGGCCGTCGGCATGTTGCACCCAAAGATCATTTTTTTGGTAAACGACTGGGTCTATAATTCTCCGGTTTTTGGGAGC
This sequence comes from uncultured Flavobacteriaceae bacterium, assembly GCA_938017825.1. Classification (GTDB taxonomy): domain Bacteria; phylum Bacteroidota; class Bacteroidia; order Flavobacteriales; family Flavobacteriaceae; genus Pelagihabitans. Next base: position 5,486 of record CALIJE010000019.1, on the reverse strand, counting down.
GCGGCAAAGTTGGCAGGAGCCTATCCTGTTTCGGCCGGTGTTGAACAGGGAGAAACCTACTTAAAGAAAAAAGTAGCTCAAGGCTTTAGTTTGATTGCCTTCCCCGAGGGAACGCGGTCTAAAAACAACAAAATTAAACGCTTTCACAAAGGCGCTTTTTATCTTGCCGAGCAATTTGAATTAGACATCGTGCCGATACTATTACATGGAAATTCGGAACTGCTACCCAAAGGAAGTTTTATTATTCGCGACGGAAGCCTTACCATAGAAATACTGGCCCGAATCAAAGCAGATAACAAAAGCCTCGGCGAATCGTATACCGCTCGAGCCAAGAACATAGGCACCTATTTTAGATCTGAATTTCGCAGGTTGCGAGATGAAATAGAAACAGAACCCTATTGGCACAAAACACTATTGGAGCATTATCGCCACAAAGGAAACAGCACCTATTCGATCGTAAAAAAAGATTTGATTCAGTACCAGGACACCTACCATCACATTCTTGAAGTTATCGGCAAGAAAGATACGATCATCTGCCTTACAAAAGATCATGGGCAGCTTGCCCTGCTGCTTGCCTTAGATTCAATCGACCGAAAAATAACAGTCTATTTAGAAAATTCCATGGCTCGAAAAACGCTTCGAAACAACTTTCTTACCCATCAATATAGCAAGATAACGGTTTGCGATTCGCTACACGGTTCAATGGAGCAAGTTACGGATGTGCTACTTCTAGATTCCGAAGTATTGGATATTACACGCTTGGATCAGGCAAAAGTAGCCCAATTTAATACCGTGATCTTACTTCATAAAAAAGGGAGGATTTCCGAGAAAGCAATACGAACAATGGGTTTCGCTATTTCTCAACAAAGCAATAACTTTATGGTTATTAGAAAAAACGAGGCTGAAGTATGAAAGAGCATTACGACATCGTAATCATTGGCAGCGGTATGGGCGGCCTTGTGGCTGCAAATATATTGGCTCGCGAAGGAAAATCGGTCTGCGTATTGGAGAAGAACAACCAATATGGGGGTAACCTACAAACCTTCGTCCGAGAGCGTACCATTTTCGATACCGGTGTGCATTATCTAGGCGGACTCTCAGAAGGGCAAAATCTGCACCGCTATTTTAAATATCTAGACATTCTAGACGGTCTGGAATTTAAAAAACTCAACGAGGATGGTTTTGACATTATCACTTTTGATCATGATTCAAACGAATATGCGCATGCTCAGGGGTATGCCAAATTTGAAGAAAGTCTCATTGCCCAGTTTCCGGAGGAGGAATTGGCCATTAGGTCCTACACCTCGAAACTTCAGGAAACTTGCGCCAAATTTCCCCTATATAATGTTCAAGTGGGCAAACCGTATTACGAGGATTCAGATATGTTCGAGTTTCCTGCCAAAGCTTTTATCGATTCGCTTACCGAAGATGAAACTTTGCGGGCCGTACTAGCGGGTTCTAATTTACTATACGCCGGGGATGCAGAAAAAAGTCCGTTCTATGTGCATGCACTATCCGTAAATTCATATATAGAAAGTGCCTATCGCTGCGCGGATGGCGGTAGTCAAATTACCAAATTGCTCATTCGCAGATTAAAGGAATATGGTGGCGATGCCTTTAAACATAGCGAGGTGGTTGATTTTGAAGTGGTGAATAAAAAAGTAGTTTCCGTACGCACCAACAAAGGGGATGTAATAAAAGGCGATGTCTTTATTTCGAATATAGAACCGAAAACAACTTTGAAATTGGTAGGTGAGGAACACTTTCGAAAATCGTATGGCCGGCGTATCGAGGCCATAGACAGCACTATTTCGGCCTTTAGCGTGCATATTGTCCTTAAGCCCAACACCTTTAAGTACCTCAACAAGAACTACTATCATTTTAAAGATTATGATGCAGTCTGGAACGGCCATCAATATACAGAAGAAAATTGGCCTAGAACCTATATGGTGAGCATGGGTGTGCGCAAAAACCAAGGTGAATGGGGCGATCAATTGACGGCAATAACCTATATGCACTACGATGAAGTGGCACAATGGGAAGACACTTTCAATACCGTGGCCCACAAAAATGATCGTGGGGAGAACTATACTGAATTTAAAGAGGCCAAGACTGAGATTTTCTTGAATGAATTAGAAAAGAAGTTCCCAAACATACGGGAATGCATACAATCTGTGCATACCTCAACACCACTGTCGTACCGAGATTATATTGGTTGCAACAGAGGTTCGATGTATGGGTACGTGAAAGATGTGAACAATCCCTTGAAGTCATTTATTTCACCAAGAACCCGAATACCCAACTTATTGTTTACGGGACAAAGTTTGAACATGCACGGTATTTTAGGGGTAACCATAAGCGGGGTGTTGACCTGTTCAGAGCTATTAGGACAGGAATATCTGGTCAATAAGATCAATGGTGCCAGTGATAGAGCCAAGACCGCCTGAGAACAAATACGCATTAGATTTAAGAAAATGGGACATTATAATACTGCTAGGGTAAAGCAGGTCGAGCATATCACGAGGGTAGACTGTGTCAACTACCATTACAAGCCTTCATGTCAAAAAACAGAGTCATAAAACGTACCATCACCTACTGTTGCCTTGTGCTCCTACTTACCTCATGCGGGGTAGCGAAATCGTTGCGCGATATGCCCAATGTTGCCCAATATGAAACCGAACTACCCGAGCGGGTAAAAGTTACCGATTCTTCCTTCACCTTGGGGAGTGATTTCCTCACCAAGAACCAACAGGGGCAGTGGGAATTGTTCGTTAGTGGGAATCCTCTGGAATTGGGATTAAAAACGGGCAGTCTTACCCGAGAACTTTTCAATTATCAGGAGCAGGTATTCGTCGATAAAATCAAAGATCTGGTTCCGTCGGAAGGCAAACAAAAGTTACTCAAGAAATTCTTGGCCTGGTACAATCGAAAAATGTATTTGAACATCGATGAGCAGTTCAAGACCGAAATCTACGGGATGTCGCAATTCGCGTCCAAAGACTTGGATTATATTGCCGAACCCTATCAAAGGGTGCTTTATTTTCATGGAGCACACGATATTGGCCATGCCCTCCAAGATCTGGCATTGGTAGGTTGTTCCTCTTTTGCGGCTTGGGGTGAACAAACGGCAGATGGGAAACTGCTCATAGGTCGTAATTTCGATTTTTATGCTGGCGATGAATTCGCCCAAAACAAAATCATCGCCTTTGTGCGACCAAATGAAGGGTACAACTTTATGTCGGTTACTTGGGGCGGATTCATTGGCGTATTATCGGGCATGAACGACCAGGGTTTAACCGTTACCATAAATGCAGGAAAATCTTCGATTCCGTTTGTGGCCAAGACCCCTATTTCAATCCTCACACGAGAAATTCTCCAATATGCTTCGAACATTGAAGAGGCCATAGCCATTGCGAAAAAAAGAAAGGTCTTTGTATCGGAATCGATCTTTATCGGCAGCGCCAAAGATAAAAAAGCAGCGGTCATAGAAGTATCGCCCAAAAAGTTCGGCGTGTACGAAGTTCCGAATTCCAATCAACTGATATGCTCCAATCATTTTCAGAGTGCAGCTTATGCAGATGATTCGAACAACCAAAAACACATTTTGGAGAGCCACTCCCAGTACCGCTTTGACCGCATGGCCGAGCTGTTGGCGAAATCCCAAAAGATGAGCGTAAAAGACGCTGTTTCGCTCTTACGAAATAAAGAGGGTTTAGATGAAAAGGCTATTGGCTATGGGAATGAAAAAGCGCTGAACCAGTTGCTAGCACACCACGGTATCGTATTTCAACCAGAAGATCTTAAAGTATGGGTCTCGAGCAATCCGTATCAACTAGGGGAATTCGTTGCCTATGATTTGAACACGGTATTCTCTGAAGGCAGCGAAAATAATAAGGCGATTTCCGTTTCACGACCCGAAGCGAATATCATAGCAGATCCCTTTTTAGAGTCCGAAGCTTTTCTCAAGTACGAAAACTACCGTACTTTGTCGCAAAAAGTATGGGAGGCGATCGCCCAAAATAAACCTTTAACGCCCGAGGAACAAAATGCATTTATAGAAAGTAACCCGGAATTTTGGGAGGTGCATTACCTCATAGGGCTATATAACAAAAACAAAGGCTATGATCGCTTGGCCCTGACCCATTTCGAAATGGCCCATACCAAAGAGGTGACCACCGTACCAGATCGGGAACAATTAGAAAAGTATATTCGAAAACTAAAAAGGTAAAACAACAAATGATTCCAGCCATTGAGCAAGCATCCTTATCGGAAATCAAATCATTTCAGGAAGAAAAGTTGCGAGAGACCATTCGTTATGTCGCGGAACATTCGGCCTATTATAAAACTGTCTTTAAAGAGAACGCCCTTCAAACATCAGACTTTGAACGTCTTGAAGATTTATCAAAAATCCCGGTTACGACCAAGGAGCAGTTGCAACGGCACAATGATGATTTTCGTTGTGTGCCCAAATCAAAAATCATAGATTTTGTAACAACGTCTGGAACGTTGGGAGAACCGGTTACCGTAGGCCTTACCGATAAGGATCTCGACCGTTTGGCCTATAATGAGGCCATTTCGTTTGCCTGTGCCGGTATCGGCGAAGATGACATCTTGCAACTGACCACCACAATGGACCGGCGTTTTATGGCCGGACTTGCCTACTTTTTGGGCATACGCAAACTGGGAGCAGGCGTTATTCGCGTGGGAGCCGGTATTCCGGAATTGCAATGGGATACGATTTTAAAATTTAGGCCCACCTATCTTATTGTGGTACCATCGTTCTTGCTAAAACTAATTCAGTATGCAGAAGCTAACGATATTGACGTCAACAGCTCTGGCATAAAAGGGGCAATTTGTATTGGCGAATCGCTACGCAATCAGGATTTTTCGTCAAACGTTTTGGTACAGAAGATATTGGCAAAATGGAATATCCAATTATTTTCGACCTATGCCTCTACCGAAATGAGTACCGCCTTTACCGAATGTTCGGCACAACAAGGTGGTCATCATCATCCTGAACTCATCATTACCGAAATTTTAGATGAACACGATCAATCGGTAGCCCCTGGTATGGAAGGTGAATTGGTCATTACCACCTTGGGCGTTGAAGGCATGCCCTTGGTGCGCTTTAAGACAGGTGACATTGTGATTGCCCACGACGAAGCATGTAGTTGCGGACGAAATTCGTTGCGCTTAGGTCCTGTGATAGGCCGCAAAAAGCAAATGATCAAATACAAAGGCACTACGCTCTATCCACCAGCAATGAATAATCTATTGGCTGATTTTCAAGACGTAAAAGCGCATGTGATCGAAATTTATCATAATGATATTGGTACAGATGAGATTCTTATCAAGATATTCGCCCCAAAAGCAACAGACGCACTTTTGTCAAAAATCAGAGATCATTTTAGGTCCAAGCTACGGGTAAGCCCTACTATTGAACTCTGCGATCGTGAAGAAATTATGCGCTTACAAAGTTCAAAATT
>CALIJE010000018.1 GCA_938017825.1 uncultured Flavobacteriaceae bacterium | reverse complement strand
TTTCTGGTCGTATTCAATTCGAACGTCTTTTGTAATTTCCTTATTTAGTTCATATCCCGCTGGGTGGGTGATTACGAATTCAGCATCTTTCATTTGCATCATTTGAACAAATGAATTTGCAACGGCATGGGGTAAGGCTTTAGGATGAGGCGCCCAGGAAAGAACCACTTTGGGTCTTTTTAGGGTATTAGTTTCATCTATTGTAATTGCATCGGCCAAGGCTTGAAGCGGGTGGCCCACTGAACTTTCCATATTCACTATTGGAACCGAAGCGTATTTTGCAAACCCGTTTAGAACAGCTTCGGCCTCATCTTTACGCCTATCGGTCAGGGAGGCGAAAGCTCGAATTGCCAAAATACTACAGTACTGGGAAATTACTTTTGCGGCCTCTTTAATGTGTTCGGCCTTGTCCTGGTTCATTATGGTGCCATCAGCTAATTCTAGCTGCCAACCTTCACTTCCAAAATTCATGACCATGACCTCCAATCCCAAATTCATCGCTGCTTTCTGGGTACTTAAGCGGGTTCGTAAGCTATTGTTGAAAAACAGTAAGCAAATGGTCTTTCCCGAGCCTAATGACTTGTTGGCAATTGGGTTTTTTTTAATTTCCCTTGCCTCTGATATCCATTTTGGAAGTGATTCTACGTTTTGAACCGATAAATAGTTTTTCATATCAGTGCTCTTTTAAGGAGTTCAAAAAATTGATCTACATCTTCCGTGGTGATATTCAAGGCCGGTAAAATTCGCAGTACATATTTATCTTTTGCCCCACCCGTAAATACGAAATGATCGTGAATTAACTTTTTACGTAGTTCAGCAACCTCGAAATTAAACTCCAATCCCAACATTAAACCTCTTCCCTTTACTTTTAATACCTGAGGAATTTCAGACGCCTTATGCTGAAAGTAATCCCCTAAATGCTGGGCATTGGCGATTAAATTTTCCTTCTCCATAACTTCTAATACGGCCAAGGTAGCCACACATGCCAAATGATTGCCTCCAAAAGTGGTTCCCAATAAACCATAAGATGCCTTAATGTCCTCATGTATAAGAATACCACCCACAGGAAATCCATTCCCCATGCCTTTGGCTACAGAGATGATGTCTGGTTGAATATCATGATGCTGAAATCCAAAGAATTTGCCACTTCTTCCAAAGCCCGATTGCACTTCATCTGCTATAAGAAGTACGCCATTTTGTTTACATAAATTGGCAACTTCTTGATAGAATTTGGTCGTAGGTTCGTCTAAACCTCCTACTCCTTGTATTGCCTCCAAAATTACGGCACAGACATCACCTTTTTCAATTTCGACCTTAAAATGTTCGCTATCGTTCAAGGATAGGAACGCTACTTCTTGTTGCTGATTTAGTGGGGCATTGATTTGGGGATTATCGGTTGCCGCTACAGCGGCCGAAGTTCTTCCATGAAAACCATTCTTAAATGCGATGACCTTTTTCTTAGCTGTATGAAAAGAAGCCATTTTCAATGCGTTCTCATTGGCCTCAGCTCCTGAATTACATAGAAACAAATTGTAGTTTTCACATCCAGATGACGTTCCAAGCTTGGTGGCTAATTCTTTTTGTAACGGATTTTGAACCGCATTGCTGTAAAACCCGATACGATCTAATTGATCTTTCAATCTCTTCACATAATGAGGATGCGAATGTCCTATTGAAATGACCGCATGGCCTCCGTAGAAATCAAGAAAATCTTGATCCTTGTCATCAGTCACTACAATGCCCCTGGCCGAGACTGGAGTTACATCATATAATGGATATACGTCGAATAAATTCATAATTGTTTTACTTCGTTTTAAACTCGGTTATCTTGTCAAAAGAGGCAACGATACCCCTGATCAACGAGGAACTCAGACCTTGATGCTCCATTTCATTGAGTCCTTTGATGGTGCATCCCATAGGGGTGGTAACCCGGTCAATTTCTTCTTCAGGATGGTTCCCCGATTCAATTAACAGACTGGCCGCCCCATTGCAGGTATGCATGGCCAATTCCTGAGCTTCTTTGGCATCAAAACCAAGTTGAATTGCCCCTTGCGTTGTTGCCCTGATAAGTCGCATCCAAAAAGCGATTCCACTGGCACAAATGACCGTGGCGGCCTGCATTTGTTCTTCGGGAATTTCTAACGAATGTCCCATACGATTAAAGATGGCCTTGGCCAGTTCAATGCGTTTTTTCCCCAGTTCATTAGAGCATATACAGGTCATAGACTTGCCTACCGAGATAGCAGTATTCGGCATACTCCGCACGATATAGTTTTCGGTTCCGATGATACTTTCAATCTTTGAAATTCCAAAGCCGGTAATTGTTGAAATGACCACATGTTTCTCGGTCAAAAGATCTTTAATGTCCTCTAGAATTTGGGCAAAATGACCAGGTTGCACGGCAAAAATCAGAATATCTGAATTCTTCACAGCCTCCCTGTTATCTGATGTAACGGAGACATTGCCATAACTTTCGAAGGCTTTGATAGGTTCAATATTTCTTTTGGTCATATACATGCTCGTGGCGCCATTGCTATGCAATACACCCTTGGCAATTGATAATCCTAAGTTTCCAGTTCCTATAATAGCTATTTTCATTTCATTTAATCAGTTGTAAGTTGCAGGCGCATAGCATGTGATACCTACTTCTTGTTCATATATTTTTGGGTGCCTTGTATGGTTTACGCATTAAAAGACTCCCGCTTTCAACTTTATTCCTTCTTCTTCATTAAAACCGAATAGTAGATTCATATTCTGAACGGCCTGTCCTGAGGCACCTTTTAAAAGATTGTCGATTGCCGACGTAATCAATAATGTATCATCATGTTTGTGTAAATGTATATGACATTGATTTGAATTGACCACTTGTTTCAAATGAATAGGCGTTTCGCAAATATTGGTAAATGGAGCATCGAGATAATAATCCTCAAACAGGGCCACGGCATCTTCTTCACTACCCTTGAACTGGGTATAGGCCGTAGCAAGAATACCTCTAGTAAAATTGCCTCTGTTAGGAATAAAAAACAGCTCCCCGATATTAGCATCAAAAGACCTTAAACTTTCCATAATCTCACCCAAATGTTGGTGTGTAAAGGGTTTATACCAACTTATGTTATTATTTCTCCAACTAAAGTGCGAGGTTGGTGAAGGGCTAACACCGGCCCCTGTACTTCCTGTCACTGCATTGATATGCACATTTTTACCAAGTTTTTTTGCCTTTGCCAAGGGTAGCAAGGCCAACTGTATCGCAGTAGCAAAACATCCGGGGTTCGCAATATGTATGGCTTCCTGAATCTTCTTCTTATGCAATTCCGGGAGGCCATAAACAAAGTTTTTCCCGTTTAAAGTTGCGTCTTTTTGTAGCCGAAAATCATTACTTAAGTCAATGACCCTAGTATTATCCGAGAATATGTTTTCACTCAAGAACTTCGTTGAGTTGCCATGTCCTAGGCATAAAAAAACGACATCGATTGTTGAATCGATCTTTCCGGTGAATTCCAATGAGGTCTGCCCTAGTAAATCGGGATGCGCAATGGTCACTGATTTCCCTGCCTTGGTTGTACTAAAAACGAAATCTATGGTTACTTGGGGATGGTTGAGAAGAATTCGAATCAACTCACCTCCCGTATATCCAGAACCACCTATTATTCCTGCTCTAATCATTATTGACATGTTTATATATTTTCCCTGAATTGGATATTATTTTGATGAACCCTTTTGCATCATCTGCAGACCAGCCTTTATTCATTTCTCCATAGCTTCCGAAAGAGGCGTTCATCAAATCGTGCTGCGACGAAATACCATGTAATCTGAATTGGAAAGGGTATAAGCCCACGAAAACGTCTCCTGACACTGTTTTTTGGGTATCGGTCAGAAATGCTTCTATATTCCGCATTACGGCGTCTAAATAATTCCCCTCATGCAAGAGCATTCCATAGAAATTGCCCTGCTGTTCTTTCTGATATTGTTGCCATTTGGTGAGCGTATGTTTCTCGAGTAAATGATGGGCTTTGATGATGATCATTGATGCCGGCGCTTCAAAACCTACCCTTCCCTTAATGCCTATAATGGTATCGCCAACATGAATATCCCTTCCGATAGCGTACTTAGAGGCCATAAACTCGAGCTTCTCAATATTCGCAACAGGATTATCCTTTTTACCGTTAATGGCTACCAATTCTCCTTTTTCAAAAGTCAGCTTTACTTCAGATGGCTCTTTTTCCTGTAATTGACTAGGATAGGCAGCATCAGGTAAGGGCTTGTGTGAAGTTAAGGTCTCATCACCACCAACCGATGTTCCCCAGAGGCCTTTATTTATGGAATATTTCGCCTTCTCCCATGAATAGTCAACTCCGTTTTCCTTGAGATAGGCGATCTCTGCCTCTCGGGAAAGTTTATGATCTCGAATAGGTGTTATGATTTCGATTTCGGGTGCGATTATTTGAAAGATCATATCAAATCGCACTTGGTCGTTTCCTGCGCCGGTACTGCCGTGTGCGATATATTTTGCTCCTACCTTTTTGGCGTAATTGACAATTTCAATGGCTTGTACAATTCGCTCTGCACTAACCGATAGTGGGTAGGTATTGTTTTTCAGTACGTTCCCGAAAATGAGGTATTTGACTACCTTCTTATAAAAAGCCTGTACCGCATCGATAGAAGTGTATGATGTAGCGCCTAATCGAATTGCTTTTTCTTTAATACGATGTATTTCTTCTTTGGAAAATCCACCTGTATTGACGCTTACTGCATGAACTTCATACCCTTTTTCCTTACTCAAATATTTGGCGCAGTAACTTGTATCTAATCCGCCGCTATACGCTAAAACTAGTTTGCTCATTTCTTATTTTTTTTTAGAAATAGACTTTCCTTTATGCTTTTTAATCTTTTAAATGCTTTCCCGTTTACTTTCCTTTCTTTCTTGGTGCTGGTCTTTGGGTCATAGAGCATGCCTGTACACAGGCACATTTTTTGTTCGGTCCTCGTAAGCACGTCAAAATTTTTACAGGTTTGACAACCCTTCCAAAATTCGGGATCATCAGTTAGCTCCGAGAACGTTACCGGTTTGTATCCCAGTTCATAATTGATTTTCATTACTGGTAGACCAGTGGTAATTCCGAATATTTTTGCTTCCGGAAATTTTTGTTGGGACAAGTCGAAAATGGTGGCCTTTATTTTTTTTGCCAGGCCTTGAGATCGGTAATCGGGATGAACGATCAATCCTGAATTGGCAACATATTTTTCATGCCCCCAAACCTCGATATAACAAAAACCAGCAAAGGTATTTCCGTCAAGTGCGATAACAGCATTACCATTCTCGAGCTTCTTTCGAATATAGCCAGGAGTACGCTTGGCAATACCTGTACCTCTAACTTTGGCCGATTCTGCAATTGTATCGCAAATGACCTGTGCGTACTTAAAATGTGATGAATTAGCAACAACTATGTTCATTGCTATAAGAGTTTAAAAATGAAATAAGAAAAATGTGATTGTTTGTGCGGAACTGGACTCACCTAGTTCCATAAGATGTATCGTACCCTTACGGGCGACGACGGCGTGGAGCGAACGTACGTACGGGAGCAGTGAAGCTCATAGCAGTGAATATGTAGTTTTGTTCGTTCATTATGGTGTAAATGTACAAATTCTCTGTTACCGGCCTAGATCTTGTGAAATTTTTTACAAAAAATCTAAGTTTTGTTACGATATGCGATCAGTTCGTAAATCAAGAAGGCGAAAACTGCCATATATTCAATTGCTAACAACCAAAGGCTTTCCTTGAATTCGGTCAACGAATAGGCATAATAACTTAATACAATAGCCGCAGACCAAATTATGGCGTATCTGTATTTTGTAAATGCGGTCAGTACAAGCAGGAAAATAACATACCATGGATGTACAGTCGCCGACATAAAGTAGTAGATGGTCAATACCCATAGCATGGAAGTAATAAGTACCGGTAACTTTTCATTCTTTCGAAGAAAGGTGAAAAGCAAAACAATGATTATGGTGAGGACCGGTGTTACTTTCCCATAGGTCTTGATCAATTCCCACGGTTTGGCATCTAGTTGTATTCCGATTTGCTTAACCACATTCCATAGCCCTGCATTGAATTCGAAATTGGAAAACCAGAGTCCGATGGTTTGAGAATAATTATTGATGAATTCCGATGCGTAGAACGGCAAAAATAGAAAGAGGGAAACAGCGCCGATTATACCATAAAAACCAAGAATTTTCTTAGATCTAAAATAGGTGATAAAGAGCGGTAGAAATAGAAGGGGTACCAGTTTTACCGCAATAGAACAAGCGTAAACTACGGCGGCCCACTCCCATTTACGAACCGAAAGTAAATACAAGGCCCATACAAAAAAGAAGAGCATTACCCCTTCAAAATGAAGGTTTCCGGTCAGTTCAATAATCACCAACGGGTTAATAAAATACCAGAAGATCAAGTGTGGCGACTGGTTAATGTTCTTTAAAAGTTTGCGGCCAAAATAAAGTATTCCCAAATCCGCCCCAATTACCATAATTCGCATTATTATGGTAACGCCTAATATACTGCTACCGCCTAAGTAGGCCGAAACACCGAATAAAAGTTGATTCAAGGGCGGGTAATTGCTAAAATGCCTAGCACTTAAGCCGCCCATGCCATTGTGAAGTTCTTTGGCATTTGGGATGACCAGATCTGCCTGATCGATAAGAGTATTGGGTACTTGTAAAAATGGATTGATAAAGTGACTTACCAACTCCCCGTCCCAAATAAAACGATAATAATCTTGTGAAAGATTGGGTTCGGCATAAAGAAAAATCAATCTAAAAAAGATACCTACAATCAAGAGAAATTTGAAGTTCCACTTCTCAAACTGAATTAATTTGAAACAAATAAAAAAGGCTCCCGCAAATAAGGTAAGCAGTTTTATAAAGTCAGTCCTTTCAAGCTGATAAGCAAAGACGAAATAGAAAGCTGAACATAGTAACGCCAATAGAATCGACACTTTATGAAGTTTCCAATATGAGGTAAAAGAGTTGGGCATTGTTGGTTCGATACTTTGGTGAATCTAAAATAGGTCTTTTGGAGGAGAATCTGACCTGCCCTAATAATTCGTTATTTCATTGCAACTAAAGTATGAAAAAGCTACATTATGGACCATACTAAGAATTTATGAAACGTTTCAAGAGAATTGTTGGCCTTGGTCTTTTAGCCATTTTGATCTATGCTGCTTATGTGGTTGTTTCTACTGGTTATTTCAGAACAATTGACAATATGTTTGATGGTGAAGTTGTGAAAGAAATAGCGATAGAAGGTGCAGAGGATATTACGATTATACCGGAGAGCGGTTTTGCCCTGGTCTCTGCTTCCCCAAGAAAAGAATCTTTGGAGACTCAACAAGCCTCTGGAGGGTTGTATAGCATTGATATAAATTCTACTTCCCATCAAGTCAAAAAATTGACAAAAGATTTAGCTATCCCCTTCGCACCTCATGGTATTTCAACATTTAAGACCAATAGTTCCTACACCGTTATGGCTATCAACCATACACTGAAGGGTCATTCTTTTGAGGTGTTTCAATTGAAGGATACCATATTAACTTTTCAAAAGACAATTACCGACCCGGCCCTGGTTAGTCCCAATGATTTGGTGATGCTGGCCGAGAATCGATTTTATTTTACGAATGATCATAAATATGAAGACGGCGTAGGCCGACTCTTAGAAGATTATGGAGGCTTGGGTTTGTCGAATGTTGTCTATTTTGATGGTGAGCGGTTCATTGAAGTTGCCAAGGGAATCGCCTATGCAAACGGAATTAACTACGACCAAAAACGAAAGTTACTTTTTGTAGCCTCACCTAGAAACTTCTTGATAAAAGTATACCGTACGCTTGAAGATGGCACCTTGGAGTATATCGAAGATATTGATTGTGGTACAGGGGTAGATAATATTGAATTTGATACAGAAGGTAACCTGTGGGTTGGCTGTCATCCCAATCTACTTGTTTTCTCATCGTATGCCGCCGGTAAGAAAGAAATAGCCCCGTCTGAAATTATTAAGATCGAATATCGCGGAACAGATGATTATACGATTGAAAAAGTATATATCAATGACGGTTCCGAAATGTCTGCATCCACAGTTGCTGCACCGTATAAAGACTTGTTATTTACAGGAAATGTAATGGATACCCATTTTTTGGTATTGAAACAAAAGAAGTAATTCGCTTCTCTTAAGCCCGTGCGGTTAACGACTTAAAGAATACATACCCAAAGCCTACGAACAACATTAAATGAAAAGGAAAGAGCCCAAAATCATTTAGTGGAATAGCGCTGTACATACCGAACAGGAAATAGCCCATAAGACCAAATTCCAAGATCATATTAGGTGACAACTTCTTAGCAAGGTATTTGTTGCCTTTCCAACTTTCGGTAAGACTGTTTATGTTGAATTTGGGAGTCCGAACGAACTCGCTGCGCTTGCCCATATGGCCTTCCAAAACTGCAATCGAATTATGAAGTGAAAACCCTAAGGCGACCGAAAAGAAGGTGAAGAAGAGTTTTATATAGTCTACAAAATTATCAAAGCTACTACCTTGTATACTCTTATAGGTAAACCAATAGCAAATGAAAAGGATAATCGTGCTCAGTACAAAGAAACTAAGTGTTGTAAAAACCCAATCTAAATGTGGGAATATCGCTTTGATGTACATTGCCGGTATGCTCAATAAGGAGACCAAGAATACGCAGAGGAACATAGAGCTGTTCAACAAGTGCATGACCCCATGAAATTTGGTTTTAAACGAAATGTTTTTGGCCGATAATACACTCCATACCGATTTTCGAAAATTTTCTGCACCACCCTTGTTCCAACGAAACTGTTGTGAACGTGCGGCGCTTATTACCACAGGAAGTTCAGCAGGCGTTTCCACATCCTCCAAATACTTGAATTTCCAATTTTTCAATTGGGCGCGATAGCTCAAATCCAAATCTTCGGTAAGGGTATCACCCTCCCAGTTTCCGGCATCTAGAATACACTCTTTTCTCCAGATACCTGCAGTACCGTTGAAGTTGATAAAGTGGCCTTTTGAATTTCGTCCTACTTGCTCTAGGGTAAAGTGTGCATCCAAAGCAAATGCTTGGATACGGGTTAACACGGAGTAGTCCCTATTAATATGCCCCCAACGGGTCTGTACTACCCCAATTTCCTCATCCTTGAAATAGATAACGGTCTTTTTCAGCCAATCACTATCGGGTAGGAAGTCGGCATCGAAGATGGCAATGAACTCACCTTTTGCAATCTCTAGCCCTTCTTTCAAGGCACCTGCCTTAAAGCCCTGGCGATTTTCACGACGAATGTGTGTAATATCCAATCCCGTTTCTTGCAAACGCTTTACGTGTTTAGCGGTGTCGATGACCGTATCATCTGTAGAATCATCCAATACCTGTATCTCGAGTTTGCTCTTAGGGTATTCTATTTTTGCAATGTTTTCAAGAAGGCGGTCCATCACATACTCCTCATTGTAGACCGGAAGTTGAATCGTTACATAGGGGACCTCTTTGGCGTCTAAAAGATTAAATTTCGGGGCAATTTGGTTTTGACGTTTATTGCCCAAATAATTTACCAAAAGGTTCAACTGTGCTAGGCTATAGAAGAATATCAACAGAAGTGCTAAACTATAAATAGCTAGGATGATATAAGCAATTGTTAACCCCATATTATTTTAAACTGTATTTAAAAATCCAACCAAGGATTTTCATGCCCGCAAATATACTACCTTTTACGGTTCCCGATACTTTTGATACGCCAATTCTTTTTTTATAACGTACTGGTACTTCGGTATATGTGAATTTTTGTTTTAATGCTTTGAGCTGCATTTCTACCGTCCATCCGTAGGTCTTGTCCTGCATTTGCAAAGCAAGTAATTTATCATACTTCATAGCCCTAAACGGGCCTAAGTCTGTAAATGTTGCCCTAAAGAACAATTTCATCAAGCTAGTAGCCAACCAGTTACCAAATATTTGCTGAGGTGTCATACTACCTTCCTCACGCAATTCTTTTACTCTTGCTCCAATAACCATGTCAATATCATCCTCTATGATAGGTGCAACGACCTTATTCAGTTCTTCGGGATAATCAGAATAGTCTCCATCGATAAATACGATAATATCTGGTAAATTGGATTGCTCAGCGATAAAATCCATACCTTTTAAGCAGGCATAGCCGTACCCTTTTCTTGTTTCTGTTAAGACGGTAGCCCCTGCATTTTCTGCATTTGTGACAGTATCGTCTGTAGAATTGTTGTTCACAACGATAACCTCATCGACGCTTTCGGGAATTTCCTGAATCACTCGGGCTATTGAATCTGCCTCATTGAAAGCAGGAATAATGACTTTTATCATCATTTTAAATCGGAAAGCTTGTTTTCTCGCCTAAAACTACTGAAACTGAACCATTCTTTGATTTTCTTCCCATTTTTATACTTTTCTGCTGAGGTCAATTTGGTATTGTTATACCGAAGGCAATAGCCATTTTTAATGCCATTGCGTAATTGACATTTGTGGTTAATTTTTCCGTTTTTATCGTAGAAAAGCCACCAATTGGCCCTGTTATCATTTTCGAAATGTCCTTCGGAAGTTTTCTTTCCCTGTTTATCGTAGAAATACCAGTATTTAACACGTAGCCCATTTCGATATTTCCCTTTTTCAGCTAGCTTGCCGTTGGCATGATAAAATCGCCAATAGCCAGATTTCTTGCCGTTGTAGAGCCAGCCCTCGGCCTTGGTTAGCCCCGTTTCATAAAACTCTTTATGGTATACGTTCTTATCATCCGTAGGATTCCCTATGAATAAAAAAATCGTTAGAAGAAAAATTGATTTCACAAACAATACTGGTTTTAATCTATGTCGAAAGGGCTCTGGCGAACTGACACCTTGAGGCTTTTTTTGCTAAATTATATCTTTCAAACTGTTTTTACTTCTGTTCAAGTATAAATACACTGACTGTTCCCATAACTTACTTATTGTTTACCAGTTCCATCAAATCAACATCATTCCCCAATAAGACCTGAGTAGGGTTTATTCTACCAGCTTCAGGCCCGTTTTCCAATTTAAGAACACCACGTGGACATACCGCTGAACAAACCCCACAGCCCACACAACTAGATCGAACTATATTTTCGCCTTTCTGTGCGTAGGCGCGCACATCAATGCCTTGTTCGCAATAGGTAGAACAGTTTCCACAGGAAATACATTGCCCACCATTGGTAGTAATTCTGAATCGTGATTTAAAACGTTGCACAAAGCCTAGATATGCCGCCAAGGGGCAACCAAATCGGCACCAGACCCTGTTGCCAAAAATGGGATAGAAGCCTGTGCCGATGACCCCTGCAAATACAGATCCGATAGCCAGACTATATGTGTTTTGAATTCCCGATGTTTTTATTCCCATTACCGTTCCCGTTTCTGCGAAAAAGCTGTACAAGGTAATACCTGTCATAAATACTGCAAACACCAAGACCCCGTGTATCAACCATCGTTCTACTTTCCATGAAAATAAAGACTTGCTAGAGTGCTGGCGATAGGGGTCGCCTAGAGTTTCGGCAAGACCACCACAACCGCAGACCCAAGAGCAGTACCATCTCTTGCCAAAGAAATATACCATTACGGGCACAATGACCAAGGTAAGTACAATTCCCCAAACCAAAATAAACAATCCGATTCCGCCGCTGTTGATCAAAGATTTCAAATTCCATTGAAAAAAGAAGTCATAATCAAGTGGGAATGCATTTTTGAAATCGTAATAAGGCATTTGTAAGCGCACCATGATTTCAGGAATCAGAAATGCAAATATGATCTGAAAGAAAAGTACCGAAGTAGTACGCACCATTTGATACATATTATGCCGGTATTTGATATACATACGCACTGCCATGACAACCATGATTACACAGTACATAAAACCATACACAAACCAATGTCCTGCTGGATTGCCGCTGAGCGATTCACTTATGGGGTCGACTAGATAAGTCCAGTTTACCGCATATTCAGACCCGAAATAAAGTACCATATAAAACGATACCAAGAAGGCAAAAACCAACCAGGCGATCCAACCTCTATTCGTAGAGCTTTGGTGATAAATGCCGTCATTTTTGATGCCTTTCTTCCCTAAAGTTAATACTTGTGGAACAATGAACATCAATGCCCCAATAATACCTAAACCGAAGGTTAGCATCCACATGATGCCTTTATTGTTGACAATATAACCGCTGCCCGATCGCTTGCCGATTAACGAGGCCATCTCACTAGACTTGGTATAAATCTTCTTTTTGTACTCCTTGTTTTTTACATGTGCCTCATTTGCGTTGTCTAGGGCTTTGGAAATGTTGGACGATAGATTAATCATTCCATTATACTCCTTACCCACAACATTTTGTTGAATATCTTGGATAAAGAGGTCACTCTTAATTCTCTTTTCTGCGACAATCCCATCAAAAGTTCCCTGGTCTAATTTGAAGGTTCCCATAAATGGCAAGGCTGAAAAAATGCCCAAACCTATCAGAAAGATAATGATGCCTATATTTTGTATCGTTTTCATTTTGTAATGCGCTTAAGCGTTGCTAAAAATTCGTTTCCAACTTTTTTTCTTGGGGGTGATATTCGTTCCGAATTCTGAATTGAATTTGCTTACTATTTTGGTTTCGTAAGTCGTGTAAAACTCTGGATCGAAGTTGGCATCCTTTAAATGTTCCATCACATAAAACACATCTCGTTCCTCGGTAAGCCATCTATCAAAAATTTCATGTCTCATGCGAATTCCGAACGTATTGATGCCCAAAAATTGTTTGGTCTCTTTATGGAAGGCCATGGTAATACATATAAGTTCTTTGTCATCTCTCCAATGAAAGTGTTGTTCGTATTCCTTCATTCCCCTTTCACTAAAAACCCATCCATACGTTTGGTATTCCACATCTAAAAATTTGGCAGAATTGAACCAATGTCCCGGTTTGTATTCAATTTTATTCCCACAAATGGTCTGGGCAACCGTCTCGCCCATCATACGCCCGGTGTACCAAACTGCTTCAATTGGTCTTCGGTTTCCAATACTTTCATGTTGTTCTGCACAATCGCCGATCGCATAGATATCCTTGATATTGGTTTCTAAATGCCTATTCACTTTAATGCCACGTCCTAGTTCGATTCCCGAATCTTTTAGAAAATCAACGTTAGGCGATACCCCTGCCGTGAGCCCAACGACATCACAGGCGATTTCTTCTCCTGTTTCCTTGATCACAACAGCTCTGGCACGTCCATTTTCATCTGCCAGAATTTCGCCAAGGTTTACCCCCAGTCTTAAATCGATATGGTGCTCAAGAATGTGCTCATTGATTAAGGCCGATTCACCAGCAGGAAGCACCCCGTTCCAAAAACTATCCTCGCGAACCAAGAAGGTGACAGGTATTTTTCGGCTACGCAGCATTTCTGCCATTTCAATACCTATTAGTCCGCCACCGACGATCACCGCCCGCTTACACGTCTTATTATCTGGTGCATTTGCTTCGAGTTGGTCCAAGTCCTGTTTGGAATAGAGGCCTTGCACGCCGGGCAAGTCCTGTCCCGGCCAGCCAAACTTATTTGGTTTAGATCCCGTAGCCAGAATTAACTTGTCATAGGCAATCGAACTCCCATTGGCCAAGATCAAACTCTTGTTCAGATGATCTACGGTATTTACATAGCCTTTGACCAAGTCTATTCGATTCTTTTTCCAAAACCAATTTTCGTATGGCTGGGTGTGTTCGAATTTCATGTGGCCCATATAAATATACATCAGGGCTGTCCGAGAAAAAAAGTAATCGGTTTCGGTAGAAACAACGGTTATTCTTTTATCGGAATTTTTACGAATGTGCCGCGCGGCTGTTACGCCCGCAATGCCATTACCTATTATTACGATATGCTCCATGTTCGAAAATTGGTTAGTCAACGATTGTAAAAAGGTTGAATGAAAATTAGGTCGCTATTGAATGATAGAACTTAATTGCATTGCTTAATTTAGAAAGAATTTAAATACAACCTAATTTTGTAAGGTTTGTATAGTGATGACGAACATGTAACTGCCTGATTTTAAAAATCTTAAAAAAAACATAAAAGTTAATTTTTTTTGTAGGGATGTTAAAATCCTTTCGACAGAGGTGTCAGTTCAAAACAACAACAACGCATTATGAAGAGTATTAAAAAGCTAAGTTTCGTATTTACAGCACTATTGGTGACGTCCCTGACGTTTGCCCAGAGCACTTCCGATTTCTTCTCAAAATCTGAGACTTTTTTCAAAGCGAATGTAAAAGATGGAAGAGTAACCTATAAAGCAATAAAGGAGAATCCTGCAGCATTGAATGAACTGTTGGAAATGGCAAGTGAAATTTCGGTCTCGAAAGACAATCCTGCCGAATACCAGTCATTTTGGATCAACGGCTATAATCTTTTGGTGATCGATGGCATCGTAAAAAACTATCCCATCAAATCCCCATTAGACAAACCAGGTTTTTTTGATAAGCATAAAAATGAAATTGGCGGAGAGCGCATAACCCTTAACGATATCGAGAATAAGTTACTCCGCAAGAATTTCCCAACGGAAGCGCGTTTTCACTTTGTTTTGGTATGTGGCGGTTTGGGTTGCCCACCAATCATAGGTGAGGCATATGTGCCAAATAAGTTAGATGAGCAATTAGAGCGACAAACAAAATTGGCCTTAAATGATACCGAGTTCATTAAGGTAAACAAGAACAAGGTCAAAATATCTCAAATATTCGAATGGTACAAGGGTGATTTCGAACATGGGGGAACAGTGACGGACTTTATCAATAAGTATAAGACCGATAGACTACCCGAGAAGGCAAAAGTATCGTACTATCCCTACGACTGGACGTTGAACGAAGCAAAATAATTCCAAGAACTTTAAGGTTGTTCTTTTTCCTAAATATATCTTTAGGGTAGGATTTCCGTTGCAATAACTAATCTAAATTTTAAAATAACATCAAAATGAGAGCTTTAAAAAAATACGTAGTAATTACGGGAATTCTACTGGGAACTGCGGGCACCTTTGCCCAAGATGACACCAATGATGCCCCTGTTCAAAGTAACATACAGCAGTATACCCCTTCAAAATTAATAGGGAAAGGGCAAGTAGATTTAAAGTGGTTCAACAACCTCTATACCCAGACAAAGAGTACGTTTAGTGATGGAACGGAACCACGGGAAACCTTTTTTACGTCGACCTTAGAGGCATATACCGGAGTGGGTGAAAACAAAAGATGGAATATAGGAGCCATTTTGGAGTTTCGCTCGAATGTGGTAAATGATCGCAAGGCCTTGGATGTTTTTAAATTTGATGGCGAAAACAATTCGGCGCGTTCAGGTCTCACCTCAATTGCACCTTCTGTAAAGTTTGTACCGTTCCGTTCAGTTAGTAATTTTAGTATTCAGAGTTCATTTTTCCTGCCCTTGGTTGACAACGAGATTGAAAACGGGGTCTTCTTAGATCAAAAGGGTTTTATCTGGCAAAATCGCTTTTTTTACGATTACACCTTTCCGGGTAATAAATGGCAATTGTTTTCCGAGCTGAATTCTGAATTGAATTTTGGAAAGGCAGAAGACAGTTTTGCAAATAATAGTTTGAATTTAACACCAGGTGTCTTTTTAAGCTATTTTCCTAGCTCCAAATTCACAGTTTTGGGGTTGGTACAACATTCCCAGCGTATTGATCTCGGTAACGAATTTGCCCAGAACTTTACAGCTGTGGGAGGTGGCGCAAAATATCAATTAACACAGGCCTTGAATCTTGAGCTCTTGTATACGAATTTTGTCAGGGGGTCGAATACCGGATTGGGCCAGACATTTAATCTGGGACTTAGGGGTATTTTTTAGACAATAATTTATAAAAAACCTATTTTAGCGTCCTAAATTGCTATGAATGAAAAATTTAGGACTTGTATTGCTCTGCCTGCTGCAGTTTTCTTGCAACAGTCAGATCGCTCAAAAAGTAAACGGAATAAGTTTTGTTGCCAATAAGGATAGGGTAACTCAAGAACACATAGACAAGGTATTATCGATACATGCAAACCATGCAGCGGTAATGCCTTTTGGTTTTGTAGGGAGTTTAGACTCCCCACAGATTGTTTTCAATACGGATCGGCAATGGTATGGCGAAACCACCGAGGGTGGCAGACAGTATATAGAAATGCTGCGTAAAAACGGAATTTCAGTACTCTTAAAGCCTCAGATTTGGATTCGACGCGGCGAATTTACTGGCACCCTGAAAATGGAAACTGAGGAAGATTGGAAAGCGCTTGAAGCATCTTATGAACGTTTTATTCTCATGTACGCTCAACTGGCACAGGAAACCAATTCAGAAATTTTTTGCATTGGCACCGAGTTAGAACAATTCGTAAAACATCGTCCTGAGTTTTGGGTGAGGTTAATTTCCAAAATCAAGAACATATACACAGGAAAATTGACCTATGCTGCGAATTGGGACGAGTATACGCGAACCCCATTTTGGGAAGAACTAGATTATATTGGGGTAGATGCTTACTTTCCATTATCAGAAGAAAAATCCCCAAGTTTGGATCAATTAAAGGTAGGTTGGCAAAAGTGGAAACCAGTTTTGCAGAGTTTTTCCAAAGAGAAGGCAAGGCCAATTTTATTCACTGAATTCGGCTATCGGAGTATGGATTATACCGCCAAGAAACCTTGGCTTGTGGATCGAAACGATGAGCAAGTGAATTTAGAAGCTCAGGCAAATGCCACCCAGGCTATTTTTGACGAGTTTTGGAAAGAAGACTGGTTTGCCGGTGGGTATATATGGAAATGGTTCATTTGGCATGATAAGGTGGGCGGAGAAAAAGACAATCGTTTTACACCACAGAACAAGCCTGCAGAAGAAACCCTTAAAGCCTGGTATAAAAAATCGATGTATCGGTAACAAGTGGAAATTGAAATACAGCTTTAATCAAGAAGATATGAGACAATCCCCCTTAGTTTTATTAATCCTTTTTATAATTGGCTGTTCAACCGACCAATTAGACGGTGAGGGAACCTTAAAAGCTTTTACCGAAGAATTTGATATTGAAATAGACAATGTTATTGCCTGCGCGGCGAGCAATGAAAACGACAATCTGATCAGTGTTTTCCTATATCCAAGACCAGGAGCGACTAACATTCAATATTTTGAGACGGAAACGGCCGAGGTAGATAAGAACGATTTCAGAGAATATCGCCCTAAATTGTTCTCATTGACCGAGGTTTTTAATGGGTATCTTAAAAAATTCGATGTGTCGGCAGCAGCTGAAAAATGGGCCATTGTTTCTTTCGATGAAGATGGGAAAAGACATCTTTCAAACCCTATTAGATTAAAGCAAAGAACGAAACCCACGGAGTACCTTCCGCAGAATATTATGGTTGATTCTAGTTCGGCGATGCCTAGCTTTACTTGGCAAGATGGTATTTATGATGACACCAAAATATATTTTCAAGTAGTATCCGATGCCGACAATAATCTGTTGTCGGGCACCTATACTTTCGATAGAAATTTTCAGTATTACCAATTGGGCAATGTGGTGCTAAATATTAGCCCCGATAACCCTCCTGCCTTGCTTCCAGATGTGAGTTACGGTTTTTCTTTATTGGCTGTTAGTGAAGACAATTGGGTGAATCAGTTTTCCCAAATTCAATATAGTATAGAATAAAGCGTTCGCTTATACTACTGGTGACACTTTTGTTTGTTCTATAGAGTATATTTGATAGTGTTATGAATTCAGCAGTTTGCGAATGAGGTTTTTAATAATCGGTATTGTTTCCTTGATTTCGTACATCGTCTGTGCCCAGCATGGTCAGGTGGCCGATGTTAAAATACAAGGTGTTCAAAATCTCAAGGCGGGTTTCGTGCAGCATTTGGTGGCGCTGAAACCAGGCATGGCGTTGGATTCGGTTTTGATCGAGAAGGATATGACCCGGCTCAAGAGGCTGCCTTCTGTTTCCCATGCGTATTACCAAGTATTTCCTGCGTCAGACGCTCAGTATAATGTGTTCTATAATATTGAGGAGAATTTTACCCTTATTCCATTCTTGAACATTTACACCTCTACCAATGATGACTTTGCATTTCGAATAGGCTTGCAAGAATTTAACCTTTTAGGTAGGAACATTACTCTTGGCGGTTTTTACCAATATGATATTTTTAATTCTTACGGAGTTTTGTTTAGGGCGCCCTATTTGTTTACGAACAAATTTGGTTTGGCCTTTGACTATAAAGATCTTACGACCCAGGAACCTGTTTTTCTCGACACCAGTATCGGACAAGATGCACTTTACCGCTATAACAATAAAGGGTGGGAGTTGCTCGGACTCTATGAAGTGAACTTCAAGAATCGAATTGAGCTTGGTTATAGTCTTTTTACCGAGGATTACAGTTATCTTTCAGGTGCAACCGACCCCAATGTTCCCCAAGAATTGAACGTGGACAAACACCTCATAAAGCTAATTTACAATTACGATAACATTCGCTATGATTATCAGTATTTAGAGGGTTTTCGTAGTGTTCTCAACTTTCAATATGTCGGGAGCAACGATTCACAATTACCTGATTTTTTGATTGGGTTCAATGACTTTTCCTATTTTCATAAAGTGGGCCATAAAGGCAATTGGGCCACCCGCTTGCGTCTCGGGTTTGCCAGTAACCTTAATACCCCCTTTGCGCCTTTTACGGTAGATAACAATTTAAATATTCGTGGGGTGGGGAATACCATTGATCGAGGAACGGGAGCCATAGTACTTAATACCGAGTATCGACATACGCTAGTCGACAAAGACTGGTTCGTCATGCAAGCCAATGTCTTTTTAGATGGGGGTTCTTGGCGCAACCCAGGGGGGCCATTGAGCGATTTTGGCCAAGAGCAAAACATTCGCATATTTCCTGGTTTGGGTGTTCGCTTTATGCACAAGCGCATCTTCAATGCCATTTTCCGAATCGATTATGGATATGGGGTAACAAAGGGCGACAGCCGTGGTCTCGTCTTTGGGATTGGACAGTATTTTTAGGCTAACACAAGTGTTTAAGTTCTAACAGAATTGAATTGTGCGTAATTTCACAATTTATTCCACCACGTACTACTTAACTCCACGGAATCTTTGACCATAATCGCTTCACCAATTTTTGGAATTACCAAAGGTAATTTCAGCGCCTCGGCTTTTTTGCCAACACGAACAACGGGATCGGTCCATGAATGCAAGGCCAATTTAAAAGACCCCCAATGAATAGGCATCAGTTTTCTTGCTTGGATATCGATTCCTGCTTGGGCCGTTTCCTCGGGCATCATATGAATTTCGGACCACATTTCATTGTACTGTCCGCACTCCATCATAGCAAAATCAAAGGGGCCATATTTTTTGCCTATGTCCTTAAAATGATCGCCATAACCACTGTCCCCACTAAAAAAGATAGTATCAATGGAGGTATTTATGACCCAAGAGGCCCAGAGTGTGCCTTGCCTGTTATTGAATTTTCGACCGGAAAAATGTTGCGCCGGGGTACAAATGAATTGTATCCCCTTGTATTTTGATTCTTGCCACCAATCGAGTTCGGTGATTTGGTTACTGGCAATACCCCATGCCTCTAAATGCACACCTACACCCAAGGGCACAAAATAATGGTCTACCTTATCCTTAAGTTTTTTGATCGAGTCAAAATCCAAATGATCGTAATGATCATGGGAAATAATAACAGCATCGATTTTGGGCAATTGTGCTATTGCCAATGGCATTTGTTTGTTAAAACGATTCTCGCCCAACCAAGGATGTGGAGCGGCTACGTTCCCGAACATAGGGTCTATCAAAAAGTTTAAACCTTCGGTTTGCAGTAGGAATGCTGAATGACCGTACCAGAACAAACGTGTATCGCCTTTATAATTGGTCACCTGGGCCGAATCCAATTTTTGAACCGGTAAATCCTTTTTAGGCCTTCCGTTTTCAACTTTTTCAAAAAAGAACTTTTTCGACATGCGCAGCATTTGACCAAGACCAAGGTCTAATTTTACGTCTTTATCGTTCTTAAACACTCCCTTCTCGAATTGTGTCGATGTGGAATACAGTTTTTGACGTTCCTCATCTACATCCCCGCCAAAACTTGGATAGAAGTTAACGAAGAGCAGGTATGCAATAGTTAGCATCCCAACGAGGGATAAAATGGTCAATAGCATGCGTTTCAGTATTTTTTTCATTTATGGTTATAAAGTAAAGCGGTGGTCTAGTTATTTTTTTGCCCATTTTTCAAACTAGGCTCAAGGGCATGCTACGAAGTCGCTTTCCGGTCAAACGAAATACGGCATTCGCAACAGCCGCTCCGATAGGTCCCAAAGGTGGTTCGCCCACTGCTCCCGGATGGTCAGAATTTTGAAGCAATACAAGGTCGATTTCCTTGGGTGCGTTACGAATAGTGGCCATCTGATAAGGCCCATAAATGGTAGGTGTAAGTTCACCATCTTCCACCTCCATCTTTTCAAACATGCTGGCACTTATACCCATGATAATAGCTCCTTCACATTGAGCTTTTACTTGATCGGGATTGATCACTAGGCCTGGATCCATGGCACAGGTAACTTTATGTACTTTGATTTCATTGTTCTCGATAGATACTTCGGCTACTTGGGCACAGGGAGTATTTACATCGGTCGAAGCTGCAAATCCCATAGCTCTGCCATTAACTACTTCATCAGTATATCCTGATTTTTCGGCGGCAGCTTTGATGACTTCCTTCAATCGGAAACCCCTATCATTATCTTGAATTTGGTCGATACGAAATGTTACCGGGTTCTTTTTGGCCTTAACGGCCAATTCATCAATAAAACTTTCCACGGCGAAGGTATTGGCCAACAGCCCTAGACTGCGCCACCAACTTGTGGCAAAGGGCAATTTTTTGCGCCATGATATGGTTCGGTAGTTGGGTATGCCTTCATATTGAATCATACCCCCACGCCAAGCACCTAAATCGGCGCCCAGCAAAGGCTCGGCAATTCTCGGAACCATAGGAGAACCAAATGCTACATCACCACTGGATACATTGTGTTCTAGGGCCTCTATGAGTCCTTCCGGAGTTAATGTTGCCTTTAGTAGATGATGTGTCGGTGGTCTAAAGGTATCGTTCTGAAATTCTTCCTTACGTGTAAAAAAGCATTTTACTGGTTTTCCTACCGCTTTAGATAATACGGCGGCCTGCATGCCGTTCGGCGTGTGTAAACGGCGACCAAAACCACCACCTAAAAAGGTAGGAACGATATTCACCTGGTCCTTGTTGAGTCCTATTCTTTCGGCAATTTCATCCCGTGTTATTTTTACGACCTGAGTCGACATTATTATCGTAGCCTTATCCTCTTCAACATACGCCAAAGCCCCATTGGGTTCCAATTGTGCGTGCGCTCCTATGGGACTTTTATACTCAGCAGAAATGATTTCTTTTGAATCTTCTAGAATACTTTTGGCTTTACCTTCTTTTTGTATGACAAAAGGCTCGCCTTCACCAACGGCAATCATGGCCTCGATATCGGCAGTTTGCCAAGAGCGTTCCACTTGCCATTGTACGTTGATCATATTCTTGGCATTCTCTGCTTCGGTTTGAGAGTTTGCGACCACGCCTACGAAGTCTTTCTCTTTTACCACTTTGACCACGCCTGGCATTTTTTCAGCTTTGGATATATCGGCATCCAAGAATTTTGCCCCAATTGCGCTCGGGCGTACGACCGAACCATAAAGCATCTCTGGCATAGTGGCATCCATTCCAAAAATGGGTGCACCAAAAACCTTATCCTTTAAGTCGACCCTCGCTACCGGCTTTCCAATATACTTGTAGTCTTTGAGGTTTTTCAGCACAGGCGTGTCAGGAATAGTCCATTCTGAAACTCCTTGCACGACCTCTGCATAGGTCATGGTCTCACCATTTGAAGAGCATATACCATTGTTTAGTTGGAGGTCGGCCGCTGCAACCCCCATTTTTGAAGCCGCTTGGTTTTTTATCATTTCGCGCATGGTCGCTGCCAATTCTCTTAAGGGTACCCATAATGTGGATATTGAGGTGCTTCCCCCAGTAGCAAAACCATCTAGGTTACCTGAAATTGAATTCGCATGTACTACCTTCATCTGTTCCATGGAAACCTCTAATTCGTCGGCGGCCATTTGAGCCAGTCCTGTAAAGGTTCCTTGCCCCATTTCAACTTTGGGGCTATGTAATACAATCTGGTTATCTGAAGAAACCTCAAACCAAATTATAGGGGAACTTGTATCTCCATTATACGGTATTTCCCCTGTATTCATCGCCCCGGCAATACCTCGACGAATTGAATTTCGAAAAATATAGGTGCCTATGGCCAAAACTCCCATAGTGCCCAAGCCGCCGCGAACTATAAATTTTCTTCTTGAGATTTTCTTTTTTTCCTTAGACATTCTCTTCAATATTTTCAGGATTAATTTGGGCTAATTCAGCTGCACGGTGTATGGCCTTTCGCATACGAAAGTAGGTAGCGCATCGACAAACGTTGGTTATGGTAGCATCTATATCTTCATCAGTCGGATTTGGGTTTTTGGCCAGAAGAGCTGCTGTGGCCATCATAAATCCGGGTTGGCAATACCCGCATTGTGGCACGATTTCCTCAATCCAAGCCTGTTGTACAGGATGTGGATTCGCTTCATTGCCTAGGCCTTCAATGGTCGTGATCTCTTTGCCTTCAGCAAATTGAATTGGGTAGGAACAGGAACGAATGGCATTGCCATCTATATGTAAGGTACATGCCCCACAGGCGGCCTTACCGCAACCGAATTTGGTTCCTTTTAAGTCGAGCATATCTCGGATTACCCAGAGGAGGGGAGTATTTTCGGCAACCTCGACCATTTTTTTGGTGCCATTGATCAGAAATGAAATTTTCATAGCGGTTTCGTCCTATATTGTTTGTTTTAAAGGTACTGTTTGATGGATCATTTTAAAAATCAAACTAGGGAAAAAAATTGTTGAATAAATCGTTAACTAAATTTCGATTTCATCTTTTTAAACTAGGTTCACTTCTTTAATTTTGTTTTTTGTTAGACAGCAGTTAGGCATGGTTTTGGAAAGAAGAAAAACTGCAACTGCTTTAATTTTGCCATTGATGAACGAAAGACGTTTTAGTTCTAGAAATTTTTTGCTTTTAATAGGGCTGCTCTTCGTGGGTGTCTACATGTATGGCCAAGATTCATTGCGCACCGTAACTGCCCAAAGAGGTGATGGTATTTTGTCCTTGTTACGCAAACAGGGGGTAAACCCATATGAGGTCTACGACGATTTTATCGCTATGAACATAGCCGACCTGCGAGACAGTGTGCATCTGTATGCAGGCCGAACCTATCGCATTCCAAAAGCCAGTGACTCCAAGAAGGCCAGTACGGCCAAACAGAAGACTATTGAAACAAAAAAAGGAAAAGGTAAGAAGTATGCGATTTTCGGGGAGGGCCATGAAACGGTGGTTGCAAAAAGTAATAAGTTAAAAGGGGCATTCTACTATTTGGTTTCTGGTCATGGCGGTCCAGATCCCGGTGCGATGGCCGTTTATGGCGGCAAATCTATTGCCGAAGATGAATATGCGTATGATATCACCCTGCGGTTGGCTAAGGAACTCATGTCACATGGAGCAACGGTTTATATCATAATACGCGATAAGAACGATGGCATTCGAAATGAGCGAATATTAAAAATAGACCATGATGAGGTAGCGTACGGGGATAAAACCATTCCTCTAAATCAAAGTGCTCGATTGAAACAGCGGGTAGATATCGTAAATAGGCTGTACAAAAAGCACCGTGGCAATTACCAGCGTTTGATCGTCACGCACGTAGATAGTCGCAGTAAAGGTCAGAATATTGATGTGTTTTTCTACCATCATGAGAAAAGCAAGAATGGCAAGAAATTGGCCGAAAGCATTCACGAGACTTTTCAGAAGAAATATAAAAAGTATCAGCCCAACCGTACCTATTCGGGAACATTTGGAGATCGAACAGAATTGTATTTGGTGCGAAAGACCCATCCGGCAATGGCGTACATTGAAATCGGAAACATTAGGAATAAAAAAGACCAACGTCGCATACTCGATTCTGATAATAGGCAGGCCTTGGCCAAATGGATTAGCGAAGGAGTTTTACTGGATTTCAAAAAGGGAGAGATTGGCCCCATACGTTAGCACTATTTTTTATTAGAATGAATACAGCTACTCTTTGGAACTACCTCAAACTGCTCGAATCCTCCATTGCGCAAAGAAACGTGCTGTTGTTGGGTTATCGTTCTTCGGCAAACGGAGTTCGTTCAGAGCGGGAAATTGACCCTTGGGGAATTTACTTTGCGCAGGGTCAATGGATGCTGGTTGCATTTTGCCGTCTTCGAAATGAAAAACGTACGTTTCGATTGGATGGCATACTTTCATTAGAAAAGACAGCCACCGAATTTCCACCACATCAATTTTCATTCGATTAAAAATGTATCTTCCGAGGAAGGTTGCAAAAATTAGTTAACTATGTTAACTAATTTTAAAATCACTATCTTTACCCGATTTCAAAATTGAACAATTACGTATGAGTGAATTTACCGTACATATTGAGGATACAAGCATTGAACTGGATACTTCGTCTGTTCAATCCCTTGACCTTCATCAAATCGCTTCCGATCAATTTCATGTCCTCAAGGACAACAAAGCCTTTGATATTCAGCTGCATGATATGAATGTCCTTAATAAGACGGCGACTATATCGGTTAATGGTAATCGTTATGACCTAAGGATAGATGATGTCTATGATCGAATGGTCGAAAAAATGGGACTGCTGGCCAATACGGTTCAAAAAGTCACTAGTATCAGGGCTCCAATGCCAGGTCTCATACTTGATGTACTGATTAAGGCCGGTGATGAAATTAAAGAAGGTACTCCCTTATTGGTACTCTCGGCGATGAAAATGGAAAATGTTATACTTGCTGAAGGTGAAGGCGTAATTAAGTCGGTCGAAGTTAAAAAGGATGATGCTGTTGACAAGGGGCAGTTGATAATTGAAATGGAATAAAAGTCAAAAGATCTATGCGAAAAATTCTAGTGGCCAATCGTGGAGAAATTGCGATTCGTGTGATGCGAACAGCCAAAAAAATGGGTTTAAAAACCGTTGCGGTATATTCTGAGGCCGATCGTAACGCACCCCATGTTCGTTTTGCGGATGAAGCAGTATTATTGGGCCCCGCACCATCTGCCGAATCTTATTTGGTCATGGAAAAGGTTATTCAAGCGGCTAAGGATACAGGTGCTGATGGGATTCACCCTGGCTATGGGTTCTTGAGTGAAAATGCGGCATTTGCCAAAATGGTAGAAGAACATAAACTCACTTTTATCGGCCCTAAACCTCATGCCATACAAGTAATGGGCAACAAATTGGCCGCGAAAGAAGCGGTACGGGATTACGATATTCCCATGGTCCCTGGAATTGAGGAAGCCATTACCGATGTAAAATTGGCCGAAAAAGTGGCCAAAGAAATCGGATTTCCTATTCTAATAAAAGCATCTGCAGGAGGAGGTGGAAAGGGAATGCGCGTTGTAGAGTCGCTCAAGGATTTGCCTGAACAAATGGATCGGGCCATTAGCGAGGCCATTGCAGCTTTTGGCGATGGGGCGGTTTTCATAGAGAAATATGTAGGTTCACCACGCCATATTGAGATTCAGGTATTGGCCGATACCCATGGCAACGTAGTGCATCTTTTTGAACGTGAATGTAGCGTTCAACGCAGACATCAAAAAGTGGTCGAGGAAGCCCCATCTACGGTCTTAACTCCAGAAATTAGGGAAGCAATGGGCGAAGCGGCCGTGAAAGTTGCGAAAGCCTGTGATTATGTTGGAGCCGGAACGGTGGAGTTTTTATTGGATGAAAGCAAAAATTTCTATTTTCTTGAAATGAACACCCGTTTACAAGTGGAGCATCCGGTTACAGAAATCATATGTGGCTTGGATTTGGTTGAGCAACAAATTAGGGTGGCTAGGGGAGAACAGCTTCAGTTCGAGCAAAGTGACTTAAAAATACAGGGTCATGCAATAGAGGTACGGGTGTATGCCGAGGATCCGTTAGACAATTTCACACCGAGTATCGGTACGTTATCAACTTACAAAGTTCCCAAAGGTGAAGGTATTCGTGTAGACGATGGATTTGAGGAGGGGATGCCCATTCCTATCTATTATGACCCTATGATTGCGAAGTTGATTACCTATGGGAAAACTCGCGATGAAGCCATTCAGTTGATGATCAAAGCCATTGGGGATTATCATATCGAAGGGGCATCTACAACATTGCCGTTCGGACAGTTTGTTTGTGAACATGAAGCTTTCACATCAGGAAATTTTGATACACATTTTGTAAAGAAGTACTATAGTCCGGAGGCACTAACAAAAAAATATGCCGAAGAAAAGGAAATTGCGGCAAAAGTTGGATTACATTTATTTTTAGAACAACAGCGAAGTCTAAAAGTGCCGGCAGAGCAAAATTCAAACTGGAAAAAGAATCGAGTATAGCGATTAATTGGAATGAAAGAGAACGAAAAAATATTACATGATAAATTGGCCGAGTCGCTACTGGGTGGTGGTCAAGCACGTATAGATAAGCAACACGCAAAAGGGAAATTGACTGCTCGTGAGCGCGTTCATTTTCTTTTGGATGATGGTTCTTTTGAAGAATTGGGAGCTTTGGTAACGCATCGTACCAAAGAATTCGGAATGGAAAAGCAGAAGTTTTATGGTGATGGTGTTGTGACAGGGTACGGAACGATCAATGGGCGTCAGGTTTGTGTTTTCGCGCAAGACTTTACAGTCTTTGGCGGGGCCTTGTCAGAGACCCATGCAGAGAAAATCTGTAAGATTATGGATATGGCCATGAACATTGGTGTGCCCGTAATTGGATTAAACGACAGCGGTGGCGCACGTATTCAAGAAGGTGTTCGATCGCTTGGAGGCTATGCCGATATTTTTCATCGCAACGTTATGGCATCGGGTGTAATACCGCAGATATCTGCCATTATGGGGCCTTGTGCTGGTGGGGCGGTATATTCACCGGCAATGACCGATTTCACCTTAATGGTCGAAAACTCAAGTTATATGTTCGTAACCGGTCCCAATGTCGTAAAAACAGTAACCAACGAAGAGGTAACATCTGAAGAATTGGGAGGGGCCGTAACACATGCCACCAAATCTGGGGTTACACATTTAACGGCAGCGAACGATATTCAATGCATCGATCAAATCAAACAAATGATTGGGTATATGCCTCAGAATTGTGAGGACGCACCTAAAGATTTACCTTATGAAATAGAAGACGAAGTACGTGAGGTCCTCGAAACCATAGTGCCCGAAAACGCCCAGCAACCCTATGATATGCGTAATGTCATAAAGGGTATCATTGATGAAGAAACCTTCTTCGAAATCCATAAGGATTATGCGGACAATATTGTGGTCGGATTTTCAAGAATCGCTGGAAAAAGTATTGGAATCGTGGCCAATCAGCCCATTAGCCTCGCTGGGGTTTTAGATGTGGATGCCTCGAAAAAGGCAGCGCGCTTTACCCGTTTTTGTGATTGTTTCAATATTCCCTTATTAGTGTTGGTAGATGTCCCCGGATTTTTACCTGGCACCGATCAGGAGTGGAATGGTATTATAACCAATGGGGCCAAATTATTGTATGCACTAAGTGAGGCAACTGTGCCCAAAGTAACTGTCATTACGCGAAAAGCTTATGGCGGGGCGTATGATGTTATGAACTCAAAGCATATTGGGGCCGATCTTAATTATGCCTGGCCAGGAGCCGAAATTGCCGTAATGGGCGCTAAAGGTGCAAGTGAAATCATTTTTCGCAAAGAGATTGCCAAAGCCAAAGATCCCGAGGCCAAATTGATCGAGAAAGAAAAAGAGTATGCCGAATTGTTCGCAAATCCGTATAGTGCGGCTGAACGTGGATTTATCGATGAGGTCATCCTACCAAAAAACACCCGCCGAAAGCTTATAAAGGCATTTGCCATGTTAGCGAATAAAGCAGTGTCCCTGCCAAAAAAGAAGCACGGAAATATACCTTTGTAAACGTTACTCAAAATTGCTCGATGAATGGATAATTCAAATCTCTTTGAAGATTTTCAAGAAGTCTCCTCAAAAGCCTGGAAGCAAAAAATTCAGGTAGATTTGAAGGGTGCAGACTATAACGAGACACTTGTTTGGGAGTCGTTAGAGGGCATTAAGGTAAAACCTTTTTATCATCAGGACGAAGCGATAAAGTCGCATTCGATTCAGCGCAAGTATAGTAAATGGCATATCACCCAACCAATTTACGCAGGAGATGCCAGAAAAGCGAATGAGAAAGCCAAAGCATACCTAGCCAAAGGCGCAGAAAGCTTGTATATCACTTTTCCTTCAGACGAAACGAATATTCGTGTTCTGTTCGATGGTATAGCAATTTCTAATACAAGAATTTATTGTCGATTCGAGTTCCTTTCAATTGATTTTGTTAAATCCTTACTAGATTTTGCGGGTAGTTCGCAACACAACATTTACTTGAATATCGATATTGTCGGCAATCTTGGAAAAACGGGAAACTGGTTCAAAAACCTTGAGGATGATCATGAACAGTTCAATCGTATTCTGAATTTAAACGCTAACAATGTCATTGCGGTAAATCTTGGACAGTATCAAAATGCGGGTGCAACAATGGTACAGCAATTGGGCTATGCACTGGCCCATGTAAACGAATATTTAAATCACCTCAATACCAATGCACAGCTATCTGAGGAACTGTCTATTGTCTTTCAGGTAGCCACAGGCTCCAACTACTTCTTTGAAATTGCCAAAGTAAGGGCGCTCCGTATTTTATGGCAAACCTTGGCGTATGAATACCGAACAAATGAATGCTGTCATATTATTGCCAGCCCAAGTCGTCGCAATAAAACTGTGTATGATTATAACACCAATATGCTGCGTACTACTACAGAAACAATGTCAGCTGTATTAGGTGGTGCTGATGCTATCGCTAATTTGCCTTATGATGTTATTTACCATAAGCGTAATGAGTTTGGTGATCGAATTGCCTTGAACCAATTATTGCTCCTGAAAGATGAGAGTTACTTTGATAGGGTTGAAAATGCCCCTGATGGTTCGTATTATATAGAATCATTAACCGACCAACTAGCCAATAAGGCCCTTGCTTTATTCAAGGATATCGAAAAAAGTGGTGGTTTTTTAAAGCAGTTGAAGGCAGGCACCATACAGAAGAAAATCAAGGAGAGTGCCGCAAAAGAGCAAAGGTTATTTGACGATAGAAAATTGGTCCTAATCGGTACGAACAAGTATCAGAATGAGATGGACAAAATGAAAGATACGATAGAACTTTATCCTTTTGTAAAAACCAACCCGATTAAAACATTGATCGAACCAATTATTGAAAGACGTCTTGGCGAAACAATTGAGCAAACCCGTCTGAAAGATGAGTAGAAAAAATGTTGAACATATCGGCATTAAGAAAACCGTTCAATCGAAAGAAGGGCAGAATTCAGATGTTCATGCAATTTTAGATGCTACAGATACTGCTGAAAAGATCTTGCTAAAGTCGGTTTTTGGTCCGCAAGATATTGCAGATGCCGAGCACTTAAATTTCGGGGCCGGGATTCCTCCTTATATGCGAGGACCATATTCTACCATGTATGTACGTCGTCCTTGGACTATTCGCCAGTATGCCGGTTTTTCAACTGCCGAAGCCAGCAATGCTTTTTATCGCCGCAACTTAAAGGGAGGTCAAAAAGGTTTGTCCGTGGCCTTTGATCTTCCAACGCATCGCGGATATGATAGTGACCATCCAAGAGTTGTAGGAGATGTAGGAAAGGCAGGTGTGGCCATAGATTCGGTAGAGGATATGAAGATTTTGTTCGATGGCATTCCATTGGATAAAATGTCCGTTTCCATGACCATGAACGGGGCAGTATTACCTATTATGGCCTTTTATATTGTAGCCGCTGAGGAGCAAGGGGTAGATAAGGCTTCTTTAGCCGGGACTATTCAAAATGATATTTTGAAGGAGTTCATGGTGCGCAATACCTATATCTATCCGCCAAAACCCTCCATGCAAATTGTGGCCGATATCTTTGGATATACAAGCAAGCATATGCCAAAATTCAATAGCATCAGTATTTCAGGATATCATATGCACGAAGCAGGGGCCAGTGCTGACATTGAATTGGCCTATACGTTGGCCGATGGTTTGGAATACATTAAAACAGGGTTGGCTGCCGGTTTGAAAATAGATGATTTCGCGCCGCGCTTATCTTTTTTCTGGGGTATTGGAATGAACCATTTTATGGAAATCGCCAAAATGCGTGCTGCCAGAATGCTATGGGCGAAATTGGTAAATCAATTCAATCCAAAGAACCCTAAGTCATTGGCCTTACGTACCCATTGCCAAACTAGTGGGTGGAGTCTTACCGAGCAAGATCCTTTTAATAATGTGGCTCGAACAACCATAGAGGCAACGGCCGCAATCCTCGGGGGGACCCAAAGTTTGCATACCAACGCATTGGATGAAGCCATCGCCTTACCTACCGATTTTTCGGCGCGCATCGCACGTGAAACCCAGATGTACCTTCAGGAAGAAACGCAAATAACGAAAACTGTAGATCCTTGGGCTGGCAGTTATTATGTGGAGTATTTGACTAAGGAGCTTGCCAAGAAAGCATGGGAGTTAATGGAAGAGGTAGAGGAATTGGGCGGCATGACCAAAGCCATTGAAGCTGGAATACCTAAAATGCGCATTGAGGAAGCGGCGGCTAGAAAACAAGCACGAATAGATAGTGTTCAGGATGTTATCGTAGGAGTGAACAAATATCAATTGAAAGAGGAAGACGAACTTCAAATTCTTGAAGTCGACAATCAAGAGGTACGCCGACAACAATTGGAGCGGTTGGCAGTAATTCGTAAGACCAGAAATGAGGAAGCAGTGCAGCAAACTTTAATTCAACTTACCAAGGCTGCTGAAAAGACCAAAAAGAACGAGAAAGCCGATAATTTGTTAGCTTTAGCGGTAGAAGCGGCAAGACAACGGGCTACATTGGGAGAAATAAGTGATGCTTTGGAAGTTGCCTTTGGCCGCCATAAGGCTGAAATAAAATCATTTACTGGCGTGTATTCGAAAGAGATAAAAGACGATGAAAGTTTTAAAAAAGCCCGGGACCTAACCGATAGGTTTGCGGAACAGGATGGGCGTCGACCACGAATCATGATTGCCAAAATGGGGCAAGATGGTCATGACCGTGGTGCAAAGGTCGTGGCAACGGGTTACGCTGACCTAGGATTCGATGTAGACATTGGGCCCTTATTTCAAACGCCGGAAGAGGCTGCCAAACAAGCGGTCGAAAATGACGTACATATACTTGGGGTATCTTCCTTGGCGGCTGGTCACAAAACCTTAGTGCCTGCCGTAATCGAAGAATTAAAAAAGTATGGCCGCGATGATATTATGGTTATCGTGGGTGGTGTTGTGCCCAAGCAAGATTATGAATTTCTATTTGAAGCGGGGGCCGTTGCCATTTTTGGACCAGGCACCAAAATAAGTGAAGCAGCTATAGAAATTCTTGAAATTCTACTTGCTTAGCGGTTTGATCAAACGCCTACCAAAAGTTTGTGAAACGAAAGTATCTTTTCTTCCTCGGTGGTGATTTTTCCTGTACAGGTCTCTAAAAAACGAAGGAAGGTTTCCTTTTCGTCCTTACTAAAGCCTTCAGTTAAAAACATAATTACCGCCAAACGGGATGGCTGGGTAATATTTACAAGATCAATACCCTTTTTAGTCAGCTCTAGACGTTTTTTGCGTCGATCGTTCTCATCTTCATACTGACGTACCAAATTTTTCTCCAAGAGCACATTGATCAAGTTGGTGATGTTGGCACGAGAAACATTTAGCGAGTCGGCCAATTCACTTGCCATCAAGGCTTTTTTGTGCTTCTCCTTTTTGAAAAAAGGAAGGTTGGGATTCTCTGCCAAATGCAGTAGAATAAGCCATTGTTGTGTGGTTAGCCCCACTTTTTGATATACTTCATCCCCAATCTTTTTTAATTGATTTGCCAATTCAAAAATGTTGAGTACAATCGATTCTTCAATACTTTTTTCTATCATTTTTACTTTTTAATTAGTGGGGTATGTAAAAGCTAACGCAATGTAATACGGATACTTTTATTTCTGTATTTTTTTTATAACGTTTAATTGAGTTTTTATAAACAATTCTTTACTAGGCCTTTCTTTATTAAAGCTGTTCGCCGGATAATGGGAAAAGGAGCTATAAGAGGGAGCATACAATTCGAAGCGTTGTCTTGCATTATAGTTTTGCATGGACACTTTTGAGCGATAATCTCTCAATGCCTCAATATCTATATAACTATTGGCAACCATACTGCCTCCTGTACCTGCTTCCGATAATACCAAACCTTCGTAACTGACTACTTTTGATAGTCCGTCAGTGGCCGCGAAAGGAAAATCAATACCAGATATACCGGCAGAATTTGCCGATACCACATAACACATGTTTTCAATGGCCCTAGCTCGCTTGGCAACCTCCTTATGGGTTAACCGAGGGCTTCCGGCTTCCGAGGATGAATGCAAAAATACTTCCGCCCCGCGCATCATTAAACATCTTGCGATTTCAGGGTAGAGAATTTCTTCGGATGCTATGCACGCCAATTTCCCCAAAATGGTATCCGCAACAGGAAAAAGAGCATCTTCTCCGTATATTTTCACGTAATCTTCCAAAACATCGTGAGGTGTTGGAGCAAACATAGAATTCAATCTTCGGTACTTCAAAATGAGTTGCCCTTGATCATCAATGATGAAACTACTTTGAAAATAGAGCTCAGGAAAATGGTCGTCTAGTTCATAAAAATTCCCGGATAGGAAAATCGACTGTTGTTTACAGAATTCCTTCATTTGAGTAAACAACGCATCATTGGTTGATAGACAGGCTTTTTCGCGCCATTGTTCCAAACTTTCTCCAAAAGGGAAACTGGTTAAGAAATACTCTGGCAATACGACCAGTTTTAGGTCAGGACCAATAAATGCTTTTGACCCCTTTGTTTCGGCCAAAATCTTATCTAAGGATTGTTGCATTGAGCTATATGCAGTGTCTCTGTCTTTGCATTTATTAACTGCAAAGCATTCGGTCTGCAATGCCAAGGCTTTATATCTAGTGATTCTTTCCAATTGTCTTCCTTTATAAGGTACGAAATTAGTTAATATTATTAACTACTTTATGGTATCTTTTTAAATAATCGTTTAACTGCGTTTTTCCCCTGTAGAACAAAAGCTGCTTAGTCTAATAGTTCGAATTCGAGTGTAGTTCTTGGTTTGTTTTTCGTTTCACCGGTTTTTTGGATGAGTTGCCAACTCACACCAGCCGTATCTGAAAAAACAAAAGACAGTTCATCAAATTCATTGCGCATCATTTCTGTAGGATGCAAATTATGTTCTGTGACGAGTTTATGTACCATTTCAAGTTTAGGGGTATAAAAAGAATGTAATGTTATCCCTTTTTCCCCAATTCGTTGTTGTGCCGATTTATTGGTTTTGTTACCGTTAGGAATGAAAAACTTTAGTTTACCACAAATATTATTGGGGGATACAAAGCCCTGATACATATGGCTAAAACCTGGTTCCATTTGAAAAACCCGCTTAGGACCTTTGAGCCAATCGCCATCTAGCTTAGGCGCCTCCTCAGCCTGTAAACCAAGGGCAGTTGATAGGTATGACATTTGAGACATATCCGCTGCATCGATGATAAAATCATGATGTGTAAATTCACTTGTACTCAATTTGGTTTCATCTTCAATGGTGCCATAGCCTGGAATCTTATACCCGTAGCGTTGAAAAAAAATATGGTTGAAGAATTCTCCGTAAACTGCATTTTCACGAACCAATGTTGGTCTGTTGAAAAAATCACGTTCGCCGGTGTTCAAGCCAAAAAGGTCATCGGCAATCGGTTCGGTAGGCAACCAGAGTTTTTTACCTTCATCTCGAGCCGTCCTATAGATATCGTATAAACGAAAAATATCATAGGTCATCATCACGGCAATTCGCGAACCAATGGTCTCCACAGGGGCATAGCCTATTCCATCGCCCAAGGGTTTTTCCCATTCCAAAATTCGAAGCAACCCGTGGCTATCAATGTTTCCGTTTTGCATGCGGTAGGAAGTCAATTTTGAGGAAACACCATATAATTCCTTGGCCTCGCTTTCAATTATTTCAGCATGCTGCACAATTTTAAAACCAAAATCAGCAAAATATTTCTTGGCATAATCGGCATCATTTGTACCGAGCATTACTTCGTAAAGTCCGCTGATGCCAGTGTTAGGAATTCTTGCCCCGCCCATTCTTAAAAAGTTAGCTAAACCGTTAAAATCAATTTTCCGAAATTCTTGCCCGTAAAAAGCATCATCAAGGTATCTGTGTAGTTTTCCAAGCCATGAACCACATCTTCTTTTACATTGATTTTTCCTTCATAAATCCAACCTGCAATTTCTTTCGCTGCTTCGGGCCACTCTTTTACGTAGTCAAACACGATAATTCCTGTCATATACCCACGAGCAGTCACTATTTTCATATAGTTGGCAGGGCCATGAATATTGCCCATATCATTGTACTGGCTAATTGCCCCACAGATAACGACCCGTGCACCTCGGGCAAGATTCAATAAGGCGGTATCAAGAGTTTCACCACCTACGTTGTCATAAAAAATATGAACTCCGTCTGGTGCATATTCCTTTAATTTTGAGTTTAGGTCCTCAGTTTTATAGTTGATCGCATAATCAAAGCCGCACTCCTCCACGAGGAAGTTGCATTTGGCATCGTTGCCTGCCGAACCAATTACGGTACATCCTTTTATTTTCGCAATTTGACCTACCGTAGAACCTACTACACCTGAGGCAGCGGAAATATATATAATATCTCCGGGTTTTGGTTCGCCCTTTTTAAGCAAACCAAAATAGGCGGTCATACCTGGCATACCCAAAACACCCAAATGATGGGTAATTTTGCTATTGGAAATATCAATAATGCGTATGCCACTACCATCAGAAATAGCATGTGTTTGTGCACCTAGCATACCCTCAACATAGTCGCCGATTTGAAATGAATCGTTTTTTGAACGTACCACTTTGCCTGCAGAAAAACTGCGCATCACAGTACCCAATTCAATGCCTTTAATATAAGTGGTACCGGCATTCATCCAGCCTCTAATGGCCGGGTCCATCGAAAGTGCTTCAATGGCCACTAGAAATTCACCATCTTTAAGTTCGCGAATCGCTTCTGTTTTCAAGCCAAAATTGCTTTCTTGTACAGCACCTGAAGGCCTGCTTTCAAGGGTTACTAGGGTATTGGTCATGCCGATAGTTTTTTATTTTCTTAAATGTACTCAAAATTAGTTAATATTATAAATAATTAACTATATTAACTAATTATTTAAAATCAGCACTTTTGAAAACAGGAAGTTTTGTTGAAGTCGACAATCGAAAACTACATTTTTATATGCAGGGTGAAGGGCCATCACTTATTATGTTGCACCCTTCTCCTAGTACTGCGGAGACCCTCCTGCCGTTAGCTGATAAACTTGCATCGAAATATAGGGTATTTTGCATTGATACACCTGGTTATGGTAAATCGGATGCCCTGTCCGTGAATCCAACAAGCCTATTGGATTATACGTCATTTCTGCATAAGACCTTTATGAAATTAGGTTTAAATAAACCTTCCATTTATGGCTCGGCTACCGGTGCACAGCTCGCCGTGCGCTATGGTTTGGAATACCCAAATTCGGTTTCACATATCTTTTTAGACAACTCCGCCCATTTTGATGACGCGCTGGCCGATGAGATTCTTGAACATTATTTTCCAGATTTGACACCCCAATTAGATGGTAGTCATTTGACCCAAATATGGACGATCGTCTCACAATTGTTTCAATACTTTCCATGGTGTTTTAAGAATGAAAAATTTGCCTTGAATCGTCCCCAAATGCCACTTTTTGTCTTGCAGTTGGTGGCCATGGATTATTTAAAATCTGGTGCAGCCTACGATGTGGCCTATAAATTGGCCTTTCAACATGAACGTGGGGAATATGTGCAGCAATTAAAAGTGCCGACCACCATTTTTCGATGGGACAATAGTATTATCACAAGATATGTAGATCAGCTTTTGGCCTTTAAATTTGAAGACCATATTAATGCCTTTAGAATTGAGGGTGATGCGACCGATCGCGCAAAGAAGATGGTGGCTTTTATGAATGAAAAAGCTGTGGCCATGGCTACAACTGAAATAAATGAAGGCGCAATTGACCGGGAAAAATTAGATGCATTGACCTATAATAAGCCAAGTGCGTCACCCCCGAAATTAGCAACTGATGGTGCTCACTTACATTTGGCTTGGAATGATTTGATAGCACATAACCCAGGAGCTAGTGCCGCATCTGTACAACGCTATCTAGTAGATTGGTATTCAAATAAATAAAATTGATAATATGAAAAATTGTCTCGTATTGTGCTTTCTGTTCGCGCTGTTCAATAGTTGCAAGGAGCAAACCAATCTGGTCACAGAAAAGGCTTCGGACGTTGCTGTTCCTGAAGGACATTGGGATAATTTTCAGCAGCATTGGTTAGAGAACACGGAAACCGATATGCACAGAAAAGAAACTAACGACAAGCATCGTCATTTGTCATTGACGATTGAAGCTGATGCCTCAGGTACCACCAATGTAGAGATTCGTGAAGGTCGGAATGGTAAGGATTTGGTTGATAAAACAACTTGGGAAGCTATTTCGGCTACCTATGAAGTTTTCAAGATTGATGCGGATACGCTTTGGATTCAGGGTAATGAACCATTTTCGAACGAAGACCCGTATAGATTTATCAGAACACGCAAATTTTCAGGATGGATTGAATTGCCATTGGAGCAATTTGGGGACAGTATTTATCGTAAAGGTAACCTAACAATTCATGACCAGGGTGGTATGGCGGAAATCGACATACATGGGCAACAGTATACCGCTGAATTGACACAACTTCTTTTTGGCCAGAAATTGGCCATTATGAAATTGGCTATTTATGATATGCCAATTGATAGTGTTGGGATCAATAGCAGATCTATAAGCTATACTTGGCTGAATCCTGAGGCGAAAAGAACAGGAATCAATCTGCGAAAGGTAACGAGTGGTTGGACGTATATTGAACCGGGTTATGTCAATTCCGATAATACTAAATTCAAGAAGAACTAATATGTTGAAAGCGGAATATCGAACGGAAAAATACTATGTAGTTGTGGTAGGCGCCAATAGCGGCATTGGACAAGCACTGTTAGTTCAACTGATCGATTCAGGAGCAACGGTTTTTGGAATAGATATTCAAAAAGGTTCCAAAACCCCACAAACGGAGCATTATACGTACTTCGCTGTAGATCCCTTAGATCGTGATGCTTTCTCTATGGCCGTTGAACATATTGCCGGTCAAACCACATGTATTCATGGACTAGTAAATCTCTCTGGAACAATAACCCAGTTCAAATCTATCGAAACTATTTCATGGGAAGAATGGAACGAAACATATGACATTAGTTTCAAGAGTTGTTTTAATGCGTGTAAAGCGTTTATACCCTTACTAAAAACTGGGAATACTGCAATAGTAAATATGGCATCTGGCTTGGCGTTCATTGGCCAGAAGAACTACGGTCCGTATAGCGCAGCTAAGGCGGCTGTCGTAAGCTTTAGTAAGACCTTGGCCG
Source organism: uncultured Flavobacteriaceae bacterium (assembly GCA_938017825.1). Lineage (GTDB taxonomy): Bacteria > Bacteroidota > Bacteroidia > Flavobacteriales > Flavobacteriaceae > Pelagihabitans. The sequence continues at coordinate 65,367 of CALIJE010000018.1, read as the reverse complement.
CGGAGTTGGCACCGAATATTCGGGTAAACAGTGTTGCTCCGGGGGCGGTAGACACAGACTTTATTTATAAGGAGGATGGTTCAACTAGATTTAACAAGGATACCTATAAACAATTGGTTCCCTTGGGTGCATTGGCCAAAGCTCAGGAAATCAGTGCTGTAATTTTATTCTTGTTAAGTGATGCCGCATCTCACATAACGGGCCAATGTCTGCATATTAATGGCGGTGCGGGCATGCACTAATCAATTAATATGGTTAATAGTTAATGAAGTTAACTATTTTTTAGTATCTTGGTAAGCGAACCAGAAGCTGGAAGAAGTGTATCAACTAAAAACAATTTTAGAGGTCGTTTATAGTGTTGGGGATATGGAAAAAGTAAAGCACTTTTTCTGTGACTACGGCGGACTTTCAGTGATTGGGGAATATCAGTCCCATAGAACTGTACTTGATTTTTGGAGTTTGGATGATAGCGTATCGGCAAGCGAGAAGCTCATACGTTTTGCAGATCACGCTGCGGGTTCCTTACGCTTGATCAAGTATCATGGTGTAGAGCAAAAGTACATTCGTTCGTCGCAAAATCCCTGGGATACCGGCGGCATTATGGATATTAATCTACGAGTTCCCGAAGTGGCCAAGACCTTTGATGAAATTCGGGACTTAGGCTGGCACGGACTTAGTGACCCTCTTTTGCAAAAAATGGGACCATTCGAATTGTATGATATTCTCATGAAGGGTTATGATGATATTATTGTGGCATTCACGCATCGTGTGCAGCCTCCGTTAGAACTTCCTGAAGGTTATAAGATTCCTTCACATGTGTACAATTCATCCCTTACGGTAAAGGATCTAGCGGCGAGTCAAGATTTTTATGTTGATAAACTGGGTTTTTCCCTTTTGAATGAATATGAGGTTAAAAAGGATGAACCTATAGAAAATATGTTCAATATCCCCATGAATATGATTGAAGAGGTAACATGTAAAGCCAATATTTTTTCCTTGGACGGCACACGTGATGTCATGTTCCAAACTTGTGAGTTTGAGGGCGTTATTGGAAAAGATTTTTCAGCCAAAGCCAAACCGCCGAATCGAGGATTGTTACTGTACCGTTGTGAAGTTGAAAATTTACCGTCATACTATAACACCCTTGTACAAAAAGATGTGAAGATGCATAGGCCCATACAGGAAATCACAATTGAACCATATGGCAAAGTAAAGTGCTTTGCCCTACTAAGCCCAGACGGGGTTTGGTGGGAATTTATAGAAACAATTAACTAATACTATAGCAATGAAAACAAAAATTACATTACTGTTCAGTTTGGTGTTTGCATTTTCGGTGCAGGCTCAGGAAATGAAGTTCGAGGGTGCAAAAGCGCTCGAAATCAGACAAAAAACTACCTGCAATACCCTAGAGGAGGGCAAACCTGTTTACGGGATGTGGGAAGGTAGAATCTGGAGCAGGGTACAAGGTGAAAAAGACCGTCTCTTATTTAAGGTGGTCGGAATCAATGTACGCCAATGCGATTGTGTTGAGGATCCAATACGAGGAAAAGGCTTTAGAAGCGTTGGTCGCGAGATTATGATGTACCTAGATCCAGTGACCAATGAAATTTTGGATAAATGGGAAAACCCTTGGACTGGAGAAACTGTTGATGTAGTGCATGTTGCAAATGATCCGGTAAGTATGAGAAGTTATGCTTATGAAAAAGATGAGGATGGTAAGGTGAGTGCAAAGACAAGTTTTAGAAAATACGGTGATGTTGCCGTTACTTCATATGAGATACCATTATTCTATAACAACCCTCTTTCCGGAGATTATCAAAAATATGTTGGAGGTACCTATCATGCGATGGAGATTTTTAATACCTATTATAAGGCCGAGGAGTTGACCAATTCAAATATCAAGGATTTGAGTCAGTCTAACATATCTTGGTCAAGAATTTCCCAATGGCTGCCATGGATGGAAATGGGAAGTAGACCAGGCTGGATAGTTGCAAATGCAACTGGCGAGAGTATTTTGAATAAGGATGGAATTTGGGATAGGCTTGAGGTTATTCTAAATGACCGGTATCCAATCTATTTCAATCCACCTGAAAAGGACGATAAGCGTCCAAATGAAACATCCTGGACGGTTTTCAAAAAATTCTTGGCAGATAAGGGAGAGGTAACCGAAGAGGGCAAAAAAGAATAATATGGCAGCCTTGACTATTGGGCACAAAGCGCCCGAATTTAAATTGGTTGGTACCGATTTACAGCCCATAACTCTGGAAAAGTATAAAGGGAAAAATCTGATTCTTCACTTTTTCCCCTTGGCATTTACTAGTGTTTGTACCGAGCAATTATGTATGGCCAACGGTACCGAAAACAACTATACTTCATTAAACGCCGAGGTGCTAGGGGTATCGGTTGATTCGCCTTTTGTTCTCGATAAGTTTTCAAAAGAGAACAATTTGGACTTTCCATTAGGATCTGATTTCAATAAGAAGGTTAGTAAGGACTATGGCGTTCTGTTTGAAGGAGATTTTGCCGGAATGTCTGGTTTTTCTATGCGCTCCGCTTTTGTAATCGATGGTAACGGGGTAGTTCAGTATGCAGAAACGACTGATGGAAAAACATTACCCAATTTTGAGAATATCACAAAAACATTGGAGGGAATCCGTTGATCAAATGAATAGAATAGTTCACATATTCATCCTAGTTAGCCTTGCAGGTCTAATGCTTGGAAATAATAGCGAGGAACAAGATGTTGATCCAGTGACCTTTATGGATTGTGATGCTTGCCCTGAAATGGTTGTGATTCCTTCAGGGTCGGTTTTTATTGGCTCTTATGAAGAGGAGATCGGCAGAAAAAAAGGGGAACGCAGCCGAATCAAAGCCACTATAAAAAAATCGTTCGCCCTTGCCAAGACAGAAGTAACCTTGGGCCAATATCGCGTATTCATGGAAGAGACCAAGTACAAGTCGAATATTGCATTCTATAAGGGAGAACCTCTTGTAGGTTGTAATTATTTTGATGGAAAAAGTTATGGTTATGTTGCGGAACACGACTGGGAAAATCCCGGTTATCCCCAACGTGAAGATGACCCGGTCGTCTGCGTTAGTTGGAGTGATGCCGATGCCTATGCCAAATGGCTAAGCAAAAAGACTGGTCGTACGTATAGGGTGCCTTCGGCAGTGGAGTTTGAATACGCTTCTAGAGCCGGTAGTTCTAGCCCGTGGTATTGGGGCACGAATCCGGAGGAGGCCTGCGAATATGCCAATATTGGTGATAGCGCTTTTGCAGATAGGTTTCCGAGTCGCGCATCATTTCCTTGTACCGATGGCTATGTGTTCACCACCAAAGTTGGGCGTTTTAAGCCCAACAATTTTGGACTACATGATATGGTGGGCAATGCTTGGGAGTGGACCAATGATTGCTTTCAGAACGATTTGGCCAACGCCCCGATCGATGGATCATCATGGACAGACAATACAGATGAAGCCTGTACTTGGCGCACACCAAAAGGGGGAAGTTGGATAAGTGGAATTGCTTGGAGTCGGGCTGCGGTTCGTTCTCGAGATGGAGCCGATTATCGTAGTTTCATGCTGGGATTCCGAGTGGCCTCTGAAGTTGATAAATAGAACAATGTAAATCTAATTTAATATGAAAACCACACTAAAAAGAGCATTCTTTCTCATTATATTTCTTGCACTTATAGGAAGTTGTAAGGAAGGCCAAAATAAACAAGAAAAAAAGGTGGTTGCTGAGGTGAAAAAAGATGCAGTGACTCCCGAAGATCAACTTGCCGAGATCATGACTATGTGGCCCGGTACGTATAACAATGATCAACAAATAGCGGAAGTAGAAAAAGAAGGCGGAAAAGTGTGGCGCTTCAATGATGAGGGTAAAGGAGGCTATTTAGAATTGGAGTCACACTACATCAAATTGAATAAACCTACCATCGGAGAGCATGTACTCTATGTAGAGGAATACAGGAGCCATCAGCCAGACAGTACGTATAGACAACGTATTTATACCATAGGCATTGATTCGACCAATGCCATTCGGGTAAAAATGTGGCCCTTTAAAGACAAGAAAAAATATGTAGGCGCATGGAGAAATCCTAGCGTATTGGATTCCCTTTCGGTTGATGAAATTTCTGCATTTCCCGATATCTGCGACCTATTGGTGAGTAAAGAGGGTGATGCCTATGAGATGGTAATGAATGGTAAAGACTGTGCTTTTGGTGATAAAGTGTTTAATTACCAAGTTCGTCTAAGTAAGGAATTATTTAGTTATCGCGATAAAATCTCTTCTTTGGAAACTGATGAAACGCTAGAGACTGCGGCTAATTTCGCCTTTCATAAGCTTGATAGAATAAAAAAGGAATAAACGTTTATGCAAAACACTAGACCAAACATTCCAAACGGAATAGGAGAAGGAGCTTTAACTAGCTACATACATACGGCCACTATTTGTACGGTTGATTTGGAAGCTTATCAGCATTTCTACGGAACCATCATGAAGATGAATTTCGACAGGGTTACGGTTTCTGAAGAAGAAAAGGTCAGACAAAAGCAGTTTTGGAATATTCCAACTGAAATCGATTACGATCTATACCATTGCTATAGACCAACGGTGCCCAGTTTAATTCAGTTGCGTATTCTTCATTTGAAAACCGAAACACCACAAATTCATAATAGTTATAGTTCCTATGAACTGGGTTCTTTTTCCCTGGGTTTTCCGACTTCAGATGCAAAGGGGATGGACAAAAGAATGCAGGATTTTAACGTTAAAGCCATGGCTCCAATGCAATTGGGAGATATTACAAGGGCAAACGGAGATGTGGGTCAATATTTAGAGACAATCTATCAAGGCCCGGATTATTTGCATTGTGTAGGTATTGAGCGGGTTAATTACCCGCAATTGGCGCCATGTGATCCTGCAGATGGATTTGGAGGGCCTGGGTATTCGGCTTTCGTCGCTAAAAATTCAGATGCCGAAGTGGCTTTTTTCACCGATGTTTTGGAACATTACATTCTTTTTGATTCGGTTTGGGAGGCTGCAGAAGACGGAGCCTTAGGTGTCAATCCTGGAACCCCTTTCCGTTTTTGTGGCATTTATGCACCAGGTGCAAAACAAAATCATTACTTGCTTTTAGATTTTAAAGATGGGAATATGATCGATACGGGCGTGCAGAGCTGCGTGCCAAATCAAGGTCTGGGGATGTATTCTTTTCAAACTAAAGATATTGCGAAGGTAATGGCCAATGCCCAGCAGAATAGTGCCAAGATAGTATCTGAAGTTCAGCAAGTATCCGACTATATTTTAGGAGATGGGCAGGCTTGTCTGTTAGAAACGCCAAACGGATTTTATATAGAAATTTTTGAACAAGCTTAATGGATAAAGTACTCAGAAGATTTACGGAAATATTATGCGGCACCTTGGATAATGCCCAACAAGTGGAATTAGAAAAAAAGGCTGGAGTTCAGGTACACCCTTATGCCAAACATGTGACCGATCTTTTTTCACATCGTGTTTTGAATAGACCTGCTGGGCACGAAGGAATTTATGTGCTTGAGGAAAGTTACTATACCTACCCCGGTAAGGAAATGGAACTTAAACCACTGTTGTTTTACCTTCGTTCAGATGGGAAAAGTAAAGTCTTTTTGCAATCGGTTCAAATTCCGGAACGATTTGATGCCGCCGAAGCCACCAATGCCAACTCAGATTTCATTTTAGACTATGAAGAGTTGTCTATTCGCCCCTTTGGAATTGCGGAATACACCTTGATGGAAACAGATCAATTTACCACGAATCATATTGGCATCATTGGCCCTGGAATGACGTTTCAATTGACCGAAACCTTATCGGATGGGCATTTGTCGGTTTTGGAAATAGTGCGAAAAGATGGTGTTTGCCTTACACCGTATGACACCCCAATAGATTATATAAAAATAGAAGCATGAGCGAAAAACAATCTTTCGGCACTTTATTCGGCATTGCCATTTTAGGTACCATCACTTTGATCGTAACCAACGGAATGACCATTTCAGGTATTACCGTTTTTGATGAGACTATTTTGGAAACGTTCGGGTGGACAAAGTCTGAATTAAAATTTCGCGGATTGATTAATTTGGTTGCTTCGTCTTTGATTGTGCCATTTGTAGGGGCCATAATAGATAAATGGGGCGTGAAACGCATGATCGTATTAGGGCTATTGCTCATTTCAGGATTGTTGTTTTCCTATTCCTTGATTCAATCGGTTTGGCATGTTTATGCCATTCACCTAGGTTTCGCTTTTGCGGTCTCAGGTGCCGGAACTATGGCCATAATCATTATGGTTTCGCAACGAGTCAAAACCAAAAGGGGAACGGCCATTGGCATTGCGCTTGCCGGAACCTCTCTTGGGGGTATGATTGTTCCTCAGATCGGGAGGCCATTGCTTGAAAATTTTGGATGGCGTACTGCATTTCAGTATGAGGCTATTATTCCTTTAATCATTATCGTAATCATATTTATATTTCTAAAGCCTATTACATATAAGAAGAAGGTAACTTCTGATGTAATTGAAAAAGATGAGGAAACTGGCTTAACAGAGTTGACGGTTCAAAATGCAATTAAAACTCCAGTTTTTTGGGCAATCTGTTTTACCGGAATCTTTTGTTTTTATAGTATTTTAGGCGTTATAGACAATCTTTTTTTGTATTTGAGCGAACTGGGATTTAGCGCCAAAGATGCAACCAACGCATTTAGTATTTTCTTCTTTATTATGCTGGTTGCCAAACTGTCTTCAGGAGTCATAACGGATTATATCAACGAGCATAAACTGTTTAAGATTCAGTTGGCATTAATGGTTTTTGGGGTTGTTTTACTGGCCATGCATTCCAAGGCCTTAATTTGGCCAGCCCTTATTTGTATAGGCATTGGGTGGGGTGGCTTATATACCCTGCTCAACTACATCATAATAACTACTTTCGGGGTAAAATCCGCTGGAAAGATAGGAGGGTTAATTTCCTTCTTTGAAGGGGTCGGTTCGGGATTGGGAATGTGGCTTACGGCATTAATTGCGGACAAATCGGGCTCCTATAGCACTAGTTTTTGGTTTATGGTAGGTCTGCTCTGTATTGCTTTTATCATAAGCTTTTTTATAAAACCAATACCTGCCAATACAAACGTAAGCGAGCCTTCCTAATGAACCTCATCCAAAAAAAGGTTTGTCTGCTTAGCTGATAAACTAACAACAGGATCGACGATTAGAATTGTACTTCGCTTATATTGAGGAAGCTTCAAAGAATCAGCCTTTTTCCATCAATTGATAGAGTACGATCAAATGCCCGTCAAAATCAACAAAGGCTTGTTCTATAAAAGTGGCGTACTCGTTTTCATCTGTTTTCACGTCAGTTGTTCTTAATCCCAATGCGGTTATTTGTGAGATGACATCGATTAAGTCATCTACTTTGATGACCGAGGCAGCCATATGAATACCTTCGTGTTTTGGCAAGGGCACCCCTTTTATTTCAGTAAGTGCAAATGTGCGTTCTTGACTAGGGCTGTCGAGTGTTGCAAAATTTATGTCTGCTTCGTTGGGGATATTAAAAACAGGGTAAGAAAACGAATCTTTTTCAGATGGTTTAATATAATTGATTTTAAAGCCCAAGATGTCTCGATAAACTTTTAACGAACGCTCTAGATCAGCTACACATAGGGTTATTCTTTTGTAAAGTAAAGACATATTTTTAAGTTATTAGTTCTATAAACTCAAGCCATACGCCATCTGGTGAACGTACTGAGAAAATTTTTAAATCACCATATGGTGCCACGTTCAGCTTTTGTACAGGGGTGTTCAATTGAAGCCCACGTTCTTGCAGCATAGCCGCGTACTTCTCTACATTTCGTACCGGAAATCGATACATAAGAATGCCCAAGTTGGGCGGTATTGCAAATTCGGCACAATCCCTTCCTTTAAGCTCTTGTGTCTTTAAGTATTCAATAGACCCGAAATTATTGATATCGGGTCGAACAATATCTATAGGAACTGTAATTTCATGATTAAGGTTTGGTGGAATGCCAATTACGTTATGTCCGGTTTCCCTATCTAAACCCGGACTTTGGAAAAATAGTTCAAAACCAAGTTTGTTAATATAGAAGTCATAGGTTTGCTCCATATCCTTGACGACAACTGATGAATTGAAAATGCGACTGGTCTTCCCCATATGATCAAAGTCTTCTAGCGGAGGCGCAAAACGTTGCATAAATGCAATTACGATTCCATCTGGGCCTTTCATCAAAACCTCCGAAACATCATAAGGACCAAAGACATAGCGTTTTGGTTCTGAAAACCCGTTCCAACCGTCGTCTTGTAGTTCGCGGTACCAGGTATCCATAGTTGGAGTGCGCATATTTACGTCGAAAATGCCACCAGTATCCCAAACGTAAGTGGCGGAACGAATTTGTTTTTGTACTACATTTTTGAACTTTACCAAACGAATAAAGCCTTCATGGTCCCCTTCGTTATGCAAAACTGCTTCATCTATTTGAACACTATCTTCGAGCGACCACATCTGCTTGAGCGTATCTATGCTCGAATTTGAACTTTTATGAATTAGTTTCCAACCACAATTATGTTCAAAAAATTTGATCCAACGTTCGATATCAGTAACGCTAAAAATTACTTCTTGAAAACCTTTGATGTCTGAATCGGTAGTTGAAAAGTTAAGATTGTGTTTCACAATGTGCGTTTGTTTACATGTAAGTTAACCAATGAGTGTCATTAGATCGAAGGCGGCCCGTTCCCCAGATTCCATAGCACCCTCCATACCTCTGTTCATCACTGCGGTATGTTCGCCAGCAAAGTGAATACGACCGATAGGGTCGGCAAGTTTATTGGCAAAACTGCTAATTTCACCAGGCTTCCAATAGGCATATGCACCGCCGGCATAAGGGTTGTTGACCCAGGTCCAGTAGTAAACAAAGTCTAAAGCACCTTTTAAACTTGGTCTCATTTCTTCTAAGGTTTTAGTCACCAAGGCGATTGCATCGGCCTGCTTCATTTTATCGATTTCTAAGGCAACATTGCTATTCAAAAAGGCAACACAACTGGTAACGCGCTCGGGATCTCGTAGATCATTTTTTAGGGCCATAAAACGCCCGGCCAAATTATCACACCACATACTTGGCGGTAAACCATCTTCTTCCCAATATTTTTTCCTTGGTATAAAGTGCAATTGCACCACAGGAGTGTAGTCTAAATTTTGAATTCCCTTCTGCTGCATGCCCTTAGGACTGGGGGACATCTGAATATGACGTAAAGCGGAAGCAGGTAATGTTACCAAACAATACGATGCTCTAAGGCTATTGCCATTATCTAAGGTTATGGTTGTAGCATCAGCTTCAGATGCTATACTTTTTACCGGACTATTGAGCATAATATCTTGGTTAACGGCTGCTCCCATGGCTTCAGGCAAACGTTGGTTTCCTCCAACAATGGCGCCACCTTTTCCTGTAGAAGCGTTCTGCTGACCAATCCAAGTTAAAATCTGAAAATACATCATGATAGAAATGTTCTGAGCGTCAACCCCATAACTAGAATTGGTGCCCATAACCAATTTAATGTCATCGTCCGAGAAACCTTCCTTTTTTAAAACACCATAAACCGATTTGTCCCATTCGCGGTATTTAGGGTCTCGCCATGCGGCTAAGTCGTTTTTTGGCAGGGGGTTGATTTTTCCAAAGTGCCTCCAAGTAACATAAGCCGGTGTACCACTGCGATAGCCCTCAGGCAGCGTATTGAGTTCGTGTGCAGGCCAATCTTGCGGGAGTATGAAATTGTTTTTGATTCGATAAATGAGTTCCCCTTTTCGGGCTTCTGTTCGAGGTCTCATAGGCCCCATTGAAACCCCGTATTTTTGAGCTGCATCAAGTACCCGTGCATAGCCGCCCCCGATACCATTGCCGCCCAGTTCTGGATGCCCTGGCACGTCACTTTCTTTGGCAGTGTGTACTCGACCGCCCAGACGATCAGTGGCTTCCACAACTTTGATTTTAAAACCTGCCTGCTCAAGCAATAAAGCTGCATTTAAGCCTGCGAGCCCCGCCCCCACGATTATTACATCGGCATCCAACGTTTTTTTTGCGCCACTGACACAAGACTTTAAACCAAAATAAAAGGGTGCTGCAGCGAGTAGCAGACCACTTTTTTTAAGCATTTGTCTGCGATCAAGCTGCTGAATATGCTTGTTCTCTTTTTCCAATTTTAATCCCATTTTAAAGGTTCAGCGAAAATGTCGGGTTGTTTTTCTTTTGTAGCCGCAATAAAATCTGCAGGAAGATCTTCGATGTTCATAAACGTACTTCCACTAGAGGTCCATATCATATGTCCGGGAGTACCGGTCATTTTTAAAAGCGATAACCAAGATGTCTCACTTGTCCAGTGATATTCCGCCGGAATATGTGTAAGTGATCTGTCATACAAATGTTTTCTATCAATATCATAAGTATCCAAGGTCATTTCGGTACGCCACGTTTGGGACTTCGATTCGAACCATCTCGTAAAGGCATGTCGCGTAATATGAATTTTATCACCGAGTTCTGTAAAAACTAAATCCAAAGGAGCACCGATTGCGGTACTCTCCATAGTAAAACTAGCATCTACCTCAGGGCCTTTTGGTGTCATAACGCCTCCGCGAATACCAGCTCTGAATGGAGGTACTTCAATTTCTTCCCCAGTGTACGGGTTCACCATTTCACTGAGAAACTCCCCTGTTTTTGGGTCGCGATAAAGAAGCCAACCCTTAGATTTGGTTTCTACATTTCCGTTGTTCAGTAAGCGCATGATTTTCATACCACAACCCGAGTAACGAAAGACCTCTTTTCCAAAAACATTTAGGCTATCTGGGCGATCAGGACGAATACCAAAAACGCGGCCCTCGGAATAAGAAAAGGTCATTTTCCCTGATAGGTCTCCTTGCATTTTTTCAAAAATTAGGAGCTTGTCTTTTGGGTCATTGAGATTATATGCTAGTTCTTGCTGCTCATTTATTTCAGTGATTGTATTTGTTTCGGTCTCGCCGTTCCCTGTATTTGAGTTGCAACCAAACAATAGTAGTATTACTAGGGGACTAATGACTTTGAGTAGATCAAATTTGTTTTTCATAGTAGTTGAATTTACCAATTTTAAAGTGTCATTGCTCACATTCACATGTGGCGCTTACCCAATTAATCTGAAAACCAATTTTTTTTGCATTCGGTTCGGCGAAAGCCAAGGCCGTAGAAGCTTGGGCACCCTCCTCCTTGAAACGTAAAAAGAAGAAATTGGAGTCTTCCAATGTATAGAATGGATATTCTTTGTTACGTAATTGGATAAAATAAGTCTTGTTGTCAATAGGATTTAGAAGAGAAACCGTTCCGCCTTGGTCATGTACTTTCAAACCTTTGTAACTCATATCTTTTTCACCCGGAAGATAGTAGGCTTTTTCATAGAAGGAAACGTCGCAGGTATACAAATTGGCCTTTCGCATTTTATGCGGTTCGCTGTTAGGGTGTCCTTTCCAAAACGAATCATCCTTCACCAAAAAGGTGCGGTCAACGCGCCAATATTCACCTTCGGAGATAATCATATCATGTACCGAATAGCGCAGCTCGTCACCCTCCCCAAACTGGCATGCTTTTTCAGCCATACTACCATGAAATTGTTGACCGACACGTTGAAATAGAACATCACATCCATCCAAACCAAAAAGAACATGCTTGTTTACTTTTGCAATCATGGCATCATGCGTTGAACTGGTCAAAATATACTTAGGGGCATCTTTCAGGAAATATATTTTCATGACGATACCTGGTTTGTCTCCTATACTTTCAAAAGAAACGATGCGTTGTCTACCTATTTTACTGGGGTCGCCGTCCAAGTATTCTTCTACATAGAAAACGAATTGACCAATACTGTCAGCTTTTATTCTGCGATGAATAGCATGTATGCGACCGTGTTTTTCATCTGTTTTGCCCCACCAATCACTTCGACCTTCAACCCATAATTGTTCATCATTATCAAATTCTCCTTCGAACCATTGCGCTATAAGACCTAGGTCTCTAAGGTTTGGGTCTGCTTCAACAGTGGCTGAAATCGCTAGTGCTGAATGAAAACAGCATTGTGCTATAAGCATCAGAAAATAGGCGTTGATTTTTTTCATTGGTATTCTACTTATAAACTTTGATTCAAGTTAAAGGCACTAAATACCATTAACATTATATGGTTTTAAGCACTTAGGATGATATCAAGTGCTGCTCTTTCTCCCGATTCAAAGGCACCTTCCATACCGCGTTCCATTATAGCGGTATGCTCTCCACAGAAATGTATATTGCCATGATTCTTTCGCATATGGTTCGCATATTTCTTTACCTGGCCAGGCTGCCAATAGACCCAATCACCGGCACCATGAATATCACGCTCACAAGATTGTATCATTAAGCGTTTCAGTTTGCCTTTGGTCGAGGGCCGAATTTCTGCTAATTTTGCCTCCACGTAGTCAAATACTTGGTCGTCTGTCATCAATCGGAATTTTAACGACTCTGGCCCGTTAATAAAGGCCAAACCAGATTCAGGGTCACCAGGATTTCGCTTTGAGCGAACGGCAAATCGTTCAAGTGGCCCGTCTGTCCACATGGTTGGTTCCATTCCATCCTGTTCCCAGAACGGTTCTGTAATCAAGAAATGTGCCTGCACCGAAAGCCCATAATCCATCTCGTTTATAGCATCTTTAGTGATTCCTTTAATAACTGGATCAAAAGTCACATTTCGTAGTACGGTAATAGGAATACTGCATACAACTTGTTTGGCAGTAAATTCACTGCCGTCAGCACAACTTACTTGCACGATGCCGTCTTGTTCTTTGAATCCCACAACCGTTTTACCCAGTTGAACCTCATTTTTCATACTATTGGCCATGGCTTCGGGCAGTAGTGAATTACCCCCTTTGATCATTTTCCAACCTGTCCCGTCAGGGAAGGTCACTCTTCCAGTACTAAAATTCATTACATGGTACCGACGCAACTCGTTCATTGCCGAGGTATTGTGCATGCCTCCGGCATGAATGACGACATTCATTAATCTAATTGTTTCTTCGTTTACTCCCTTAGATCGCAAATATTGGTCATGCGGAATATCGTATTGGTGATACGCTGGTTCTAGCCAAGCGTTCAATGGTTTGCCTTCAAGCGGATTGTCTCTATGAGAAATCGTTGATAAAAACCGGTGGGGCAATAATGCTCTGTCTTCTCCTTCAAGTGGATTTAACTTGTGCGACTCCCAATTTTCGGCTGTAATAAATTCCCCATTTATGTTATATAGCCAAGGGCGATTTACACCATTGTTTTCCTCAGGAGTAAATAGTTCAAGGCCTAATTTCTCAACGGTATTTCTCATTCGGGCATAGTTCGCCCCTATATATTCACCAGCTGCCTCTGGTTTACCGGGCACATCATTCAGCGTATAAACCCTTCCCCCTAGGCGATTGCGACCTTCAATAACTTGCACATCATAGCCCTGTTCTTCCAATAACATAGCTGCATGGAGTCCTGAAAGTCCGGCACCGACAACTACAATATCGTGAGTTGATTTTACCGCCTTATTTTTCGAATGAATTGCTGCGGCTTTTGTTTGTGCGGTCTCTTTGTCTGTTTTTGGAGTGCAGCTTGCTGGTATGATCAAGCCGGCCGATGCACCTGCCAACCCCTTAATGAACGTACGTCTAGTTGATTTCATAGCAATTGATATAGTTATTCTTTCGTTACTTCCTTGAGATAGTCGATAAGCGCATCTTGCTGTTCTTTTTTCTGCACCCCTACAAAGGCCATTTTTGTTCCAGGCACATAACTTGCAGGGTTTTCAAGCCATTCACGAATAGTTTCTTCGCTCCAAACAATTCCTTTGTTCAGTAGTGCTTCAGAATATTCAAAATCATCGTTGATTCCTGCTTTTTTGCCCAAAAACCCGTTTAGGTTTGGACCAACCTTATGCGGTTCTCCTTTAACTACATTATGACAGGCGGCGCAAAGTAAAAAAACGCGTCTGCCTAATTTGTTTTCAGATTGGGGGATGGTGGCGCTCGTAGTTACAGATGTTTTTGTGTCGTCTGTGTTGCTTTTAACCTTGAATTCTAGGTGCTGATTTTTTTCATTTGATTTCTCACCATTGCCGCAAGAACCGATTGTAAGCATTAAACCAAAATACACTAGTGCTAAAAAGAAGAGACGCGAGATATTCATCAAAAAAATAGTTTAATTCATTAATAGTTAATAAAGTTAACTAAATTTTGAGATTTATCCAAAATTCTAGATGGTATTATAAATAATATACAGGAACTACATTATCTTATGAGCGAGAGCTCTTACTTTCAATTCTTTGAAGTATATATTTTTCCCTGTTTAATGACGGTATGAATGCTTTTTGTATGTTGAATATCTTCTAACGGATTCGAATTGAGAATGAGTAGATCGGCCCACATTTGCTCTTTTATAGAACCGAGTTCTTTTTCCATATCAAAATACTTGGCCGGGTTATAGGTTGCCGTTTTGAGCGCATCTATGGGTGTTAGACCTACCGCTTCAACCAATACGGCGAGCTCTTCGTGTAAACTTAGCCCGGGAGTTAAAAAGGCAATAGGGGTATCGGTTCCTGCCATAATAGGAATACCTGATTCATGAATTTTACCCACCATCATATAATTCCAATTGTTCCAAGCTTGTTGCGCAGCAGGAGTTTCTGTTTGAGTTAGTGCCTTCGAGCGATCAAGCCAATATTGTCCAATCGAATCTGGCAGTAAGCTGTAGCTCTCTTGCCAATCTTCACGTTCAAAATATCTTCTCGTAAAGAAGGTGTTTAATGCTTGGGTGGGTATTTGCCAAGTATCATTTCTCTTTAAAACGGCTAGTACCTTTTCGGCTCTTGCCTCGTCATAATTTTTAATTGCCGTTTCGCGCTGCGCGGAATGAATGGCAGATCGAAGATCGCCGCCTGTTAAATGCTCTTCGTTTTTGAGCATTTCTATGCGTTGATCCCAAAGTTCTTTAGCATTTGAGGCACAGGAAATTTCGAGATTTCGCATATGCTCAATGCTGCTCAACCCCAAGTTGGAAACGCTAATGGCATCCATGCTAAGGGGAATATGTCCTGTAACCTTTAACCCCTTGTCTTTAGCTAGTTCCATGATTTTCTCAAACTGCTCCGGCGTCAACATTTCATACGCTTTTAGGAGATCAACTTTTTTGTCTACCAACTGTTTGATTGCGACCGAAACTGCGTCGACATTCTCCAAGCCCACCGAGAGCTCAGGACGCGTAGCATTGCTGCCATCATAAACATTGGGCTCCCCATCCAATAAAGGGCCGGCCATCATAACGCGCGGTGTATCGGTTGGGTTAGCCAAAGCCTTTTCTTTCCATTCTTTCACAAAATCAACTTTACCACCGGTATCTCGTACACTGGTGATACCATGGCTAAGAAATAAATCGAACATTTCGGGTGCTAGTTCTTCGATGTAGGCAAAATGTACATGAGCATCCCATAGGCCAGGAATTAGAAATTTTCCCGTACCGTCAATTGTATTGTTTTCCGATGCCAATTTTAGACGGTGGCTTGCCGCGATTTTTAAAATTTTCCCATCCTTTATTATTACAGTCTGATTCTCTTTTAAACCTTCAATTGGATCTATTGTGCTAATATTTTGAATGCACAAAGCATCCTCGTAAATAACTTCATTTGATTGGCAAGCCATAAGGCATAGTATGCAAAGGAAATAGAGTGTCCTAGCGGAAATTTTCATAATGAAGTAGATTAATTCGTATCAAAAGCGAATGTCCTAAGCTACATAATTAAATGGATAATGAAGGCTTTAAGACAAAATAGTTAATATGGTTAACTAATTTATTCTTACTTTAGAAAGATGAAAAACAGACGACTTTGCTTGGCGGCGCGACCAGGTTCACTTGTTAAAACAACAGATTTTAAGATGGAAACAGTAGAGCTACCTCAATTAAAGGCTGGTGAATTTTTAGTCAAAACGCTTTTTCTTTCAGTGGCTCCGGTTATGAAATTCTATATGTTGGATGGTGCCGGCATTGAAAATGTCATGCAGATAGGCGATACCATGAGAGGAAGGGGTGTAGGAGAGGTAATTGAAAGCAGACATCCCGACTATCAAGTGGGTGATATCGTGCAAGGCAAGCATGGTTGGCAAGAATATGTGATTTGTGATGGAAGTCCGTACCATATGATGTACAAGGTACGCCAGCGTGGCTTATCGTTTTCCACCGCTCTTGGGGTATTGGGTATGACGGGATTTACCTCTTATTTTGGGCTATATGAGGTAGGAGAACTTAAGGCTGGAGAAAATGTCTTGGTTTCTGCGGCCACAGGAGGGGTAGGTTCGAATGTCGGTCATTTGGCGAAAATCAAAGGGGCAAGAGCAATAGGTCTTGCAAGTACCGACGATAAATGCAGGTTACTAACTGAAAAGCTTGGTTATGTCGGTGCCATCAACTACAAAAAAGAAAATGTTTCAGAACGTATTGATTACTTTTTCCCAGAGGGTATTGATGTTTATTTTGACAATGTAGGTGCCGAAATTCTCGACATTGCCCTGACCAAATTGAGAAGATACGCCAGAGTGGTTTGTTGCGGTCGAATCTCGCAATACAAGGATTTAGAGACTGCTGAATATGCCTTGAACAATTGGCATTTTATTTACGCCAACTGTGCTAAAATGAAGGGATTTTTCATTTATGATTTTGAAAAAGACTTCCCAATCGCTGAAAAGGAAATGGCGCAATGGATTAAAGAAGGAAAATTAACGTACCAAGAAGATGTGCTCGAGGGTTTAGAGAACATGCCGGTAGCGTTGAATCGTCTATTTGAACATAAAAATGTTGGGAAGCAGTTGGTTAAAATTGGCTGACCAACAACTACCCCATCGTACCTTTGACCAAACCACCGTCAACGGTAATGGTCTGCCCAGTAATATAACTGCTATGAGAGGAGAGTAGCCACAAGGCCAAAGAGGCGAAATTTTCTGGTTTTCCTATTTGTTTTACTGCGGTTTGTTCAGAAAACGTTTTTCTTAATTCCTCTTCGGGAATTCCTTTTAGCTCGCTATTCTTGGCGAACAGATTTTCCATACGTTGCGTAGCATGGTAACCTGGCCCTAATATATTGAGCGTTACACCCGACGCACCTATCTCCTGAGAGAGGGTTTTTACATAACCCGTTACGGCTAACCTCATGGCATTGCTCAACACTAAGTTTTCTACTGGCTGTTTGGTAGACACACTCTCAATATAAAGTAATCTACCATATCCGGTTTTGATCATTTTTGGAATCAAAGCTTGTGTCAGGGCAATTTTCCAACGCACAACAGATTTATAGGCCGCATCCCAATCAGATAGCTTGGTGTCCATTACTGGCATGGCCGGAGGCCCCCCGGAATTAATCACGGCACCTGTCAAAATTCGATTACCTAGCTGTTTTAATATTGCTTGTAAAGCAGATTCTTCTGAAAGATCTGCTTCGATAATTTCAATTTTCGAATTGCCGCTTTGTAACTCAATGAGCTTCGATTTTGTGCGGGCAACAGCAATCACTTGAGCCCCTTCGTCCACCAATTGTTCGGTTATTGCCTTACCAAAACCACTGGTGGCGCCCCCAACCAAGAAGAGTTTATTTTCGAGATGTAGCTTCATTCTGTTTCCCTTTTTGTAATCAATCGTTTGTACATAAAGATAACACCAATTGCCAAGACACTCATGACTACGCCGTACACTCCCGGCGTAGCGGCCATTTCAGGACTATTCAGTAAACCTGGTGACATGGCCAGGGTCATTCCTAGGACATTATTTTGCATACCGCTCTCAATACTAATGGTAGCGGCTTGTTTGGTGGGCAACTTTAGAATTCTTGAACTAAAAAAGCCCGCGCCCAAAGTAAAAATATTCAGCAAAACCACACTTAGGAAGCAGGCCTTTAGGAAAGCCCAGCTATCCCCTATTTCCTCTAATTTTAATATCATAAAAATCAATGCAAGTACAATAACGGCAATAGAACCCCATTTGATAGCGGGTTTGCTTTTTTCAGCAGTTTTAGGAAATTTGTAATTGATGAACATACCTAAGAAAACCGGTAATGCCGTTAACTTAAAAATATTGAAAATGGTTTTGCCCAAAGGAAGTTGAATGTTTTTTGAGGCTTCACCCAAGATACTGTCTAAAGAAAAATTGATGATCAAGGGAATGGTAAATATCGTTACGATACTGCTAATTGCGGTCAAGGTGATCGAAAGGGCGGTATCTCCTTTCGACAAAAAGGAAAATAGATTGGAGACCGCTCCACCCGGGCTGCAGGCACAGACCATAAGGCCCATGGCGATCATCGGTTCCATGGGAACAAGGAGCACAATTCCATAAGCGATAAGCGGTACAAGTACAATTTGATTCACCAAGCCGGTAAAAACAGCTTTTGGTGCTACCCCCACACGAGTAAAGTCTGGAATGGTCAAAGTCATTCCCATTCCGAACATAACGAGAAAAAGTAGGAGTTGCAGAATCGTTGGTATATGTGCCGAAAGAAATTCCGTCATTTGGTTTGGTGGTTTACTGTTGCATTTTCCAAGCTTTTTCTATTTCGCTTGCTGATGAAGACCATACCTCATGATGACTGCTCAATCGATCTAGGATACGTTCAAGATATTGAATTCTATGGGGTTGACCCAATACCCATGGATGAATATTTAGGCTCAGGATGCGTCCGCCAAGTAGTTCACTTTCCTTTAATAAGAACTCAAAAGCATCATCGACTTGATCGGCCCAATCCTCAGCAGAATGATAGTTATTCAATATGATAAAGCGATCCTCCAATTCTGTACTTAAAGGCATGGCCGTTAGGGTACCATTCTTGGTCTTGAAATCATAGGGCATGTCATCGTTCACCCAATCGCAGAAGTAAGAGATGCCATGTGCGGCTAAAATATCTGGAGTATTTTCA
Source organism: uncultured Flavobacteriaceae bacterium (assembly GCA_938017825.1). Classification (GTDB taxonomy): domain Bacteria; phylum Bacteroidota; class Bacteroidia; order Flavobacteriales; family Flavobacteriaceae; genus Pelagihabitans. The sequence continues at coordinate 46,360 of CALIJE010000018.1, read as the reverse complement.
GATTCGTTTTTAGCAGGACTAATCCATCCTGCAATATCCTGGCCAGTTAGTGCTCGAAGTTTATCTAAAGAACGTTTTACCAAATCTGTCTCTTCTTGCTCGTTTTGACCTCCAAAGTGCAGTTTATCCATATCATAACCATGACACATAATTTCGTTACCACGCTCCTTTATCTTTCCGGTTAAATAGGGCAGGCGTTCGGCTAATCTTGTATTCATTGCAAAAGTGGGGGTAATGTTGTAATGGTCAAAAGCGTTTAGAAGGCGAAAGATACCAACACGGTTTCCATAATCACGCAGGCTAAAATGCCGTAAATCCGGGTAGGGTTTGGTCATCCCGCCGGGAACTTTAAAGGGAACTCCTTTTTGGTTTAGGGGAAAGAACTGTAAACCTACGTTGATCCAAAGTGCAATCTTTTTCCCTTTCGGCCATTGTACTTCTTTTCGATTTTGCAACATGGTCCATTTGTAACGCTCATGGTCCATACCATAGGAACGCTCTGGGTAGTTCAGATAGTCGTCGCTAAGCGTTCCCATATTTCTTGTTTTTGGTTTTTATATCTACCAAAGCGATATCGTAATAATTATCCAAGAAGTATTGGGCAATTTCTTTTCCTGTAGTGACCCATACGTCAGTGTGGCCGGTAATATATTCCAATGCCTCTTCATAGGCTTTGATACGATGGGCATTGGTTACCTGATAATTATGAGTAGGTATACACATAATCGTTCCACTTTCTTTACCCTCTTCATACAAGCGGTCAAAATTATCCTTCAATTCCTTTCCATATCTCCGTGGGGTGATTTTTTGAACCAAGTAGGCAATGGTATCGTTCATTTCCAACGAATAGGGGATAGAGGCAAATCGCTTCCCACTTCGCAAGTGAATCGGTGTTGGCTGGTCATCATGAAATAAATCACAAGAATAAAATCCGGCTTCATCTCCAAAGAGTTCAGTGCCAACTTCGGCAAAAAGGTCTAAGGTATATTCCGAATGCGACAAGGCAGGTGCGAGGTAGCCGCCACATTTTTGACCAGTGTGTTTAAAAATCGTTTCAATAGAATCCTTTATCATCTCGCGCTCTTGGGCTTCCGTCATTCCGTAGGTATAACGGGTATTGTAGATGCCATGACTAAAGAATTCCCAATCGCGCTCTTTGCAGCGTTCAATAATTTCAGGATGATGGTCGCACAATGCTGCAGACAGCGAAATAGAACCTCGAATACCATACTTTTCCAGCAAATCCATTTGACGTATGTGTCCTACTCGATTTCCCCAATCACGACTGGTATAGCCAGGTAAAGACGGATTAGGTCTTGGCCACGGTTTTCTGAAAGGGTTGTTCGGCGGATTCAATTCGTAAAATTCTATATTGGGGGCCACCCAAAAGGCAACTTTTGCGCCATTCGGCCATACAATCTTTGGCCTGTTTTCGTACGGCCAATAATCGTAATATCCTGGATCTTCTTTCATCTTTTCAAATACTGTTCAACCACTCAAAAACCTCATTTACCTCTCGTACATCGCAGTACTTCAATGATAGGTCGGTTAAATTTGCATAGTGATAACTTTCGTGCTTATCGGCGACACATTCTTCCGGAATGATGGTTCGATATCCTCTTGACAAGGAATCCACTCCTGCTGCTCTGACACAGCCAGAGGTTGAACCTCCGGTCAAGACAACCGTATCAATCTGATGCCAAACCAGCAAGGATTGTAACGGAGTCTCAAAAAAGGGCGAAGGCATTTTCTTTTCGTAAAACACATCGGTCCTTCGATCTAAAATCAGTCGATCATCTAGCTCGGCACGTTCCGAACCAAATTTTATGTTTTGTAAACTATCGGGTGTATCTGTTCTTGTACCCCAGATACCGGCATCATCGGCCGAATCCATATAGGCCACATTGGTCCATACAACTGGCCAACCCAAAGCCCTGAATTTGGCGGCTAGCTTATTCACATATTCTAATTGTTTAGGGTCTGCTTCATAGGCTGTCTTGAATAGGTCTGTTCGTGTATAGGCCTTTTGAATATCGATGTTGACCAAAGCCGCTTTTTTACCAAAGCCAAATCGTTTTCGAGCAGGATTGGCCTTAACCTCATAATAGAGTTCCTTGGCCGTTTTATCGGTGCTTTGCATTTTTGTTCCTTTCATGTTCTGATCGGGTTTATCCTGATGTTCTCTTAGGTTCTTTTATTTTGGAGGATTGCATAGAAATTATTTTCCATTCTCCTTCGTGTTTGATCCAAAGTACAGTAAGTCGAAATCTGCCTTTATCAAAATCTTTATACTTGCGTTCGTTGATGTAATTGGTCAAAACAACCGAATTGGAAACTTGCAAAAACTCGATGTCCGCATTGACATAGCTTTCAAAAGTATTCTCAATATTTTTTAAGGCTACCTCTTTGTCATATTTGGTGCCACTTTGAGACGTTAGTATCAAGTTAGGATGATATAGCCTATCGGCTAAATCAACATCACTGTTTAAATGGGCCTTTTTTAGATTGTCGATTTGTCGTTGTATTTGATCAAGGATGTCACTCTGCGATTCTTGAGTCCCGCACCCGATAAAAAGAATTATGGCAAAACTGGCTAGGCTGATATATTTCAAGATATTTTTCTTCAATCTAGTGGGTTTTAATTATTCCTTCAGCTACCATTTTTGCTATAGTACTATCATCGATATCAAGGCTCTTAAGAACTTCAATCGTATGTTCTCCGATTTTTGGGGGATCTAGACGTTTTTCAACACGACTACCTTTGTATTCTAAAGGGAATTTAGGCAATTTTGTAGTTTTTCCATTCCCCATATCCACTTCCATGAGACTTTCGCCTTGGTTCAGTTGTTCGTCCTCGAAAAGGTCTTCAGGGCGACTAATGGGTGCAAATGGAATATGACCCTTGTCACAGCGATCGATAATTTCTTGTTTGGTGAACTGCTGAAGGCGTTCAGCCAAAGCTGACAAAAACCAGTCTCTTTCATCTATTCGTTTGTTATTGGTGGCAAGACGGCTATCATTTCTCCAATCCATCCATCCGAAGACATCGCATAAGCGTTCCCAATGTTTTTCGCTGATAATCCCAATAAACACCTTATCATCATCCTTGGTGTCAAAAACTTTGTAGATGCTCCAAGCGCTCACCCGACTGGGCATCGGCGGAATTTGATAGTTGATTTGTGAGGAATACGCCATGTGCTGCCCCATTAAGAAGGCACAAGTTTCAAAAAGTGCCGACTTTACAAATCCGCCTTCCCCGGTTTTCTCACGTTCGTACAGTGCCTGTAAAATGCCAATATACCCGAACATACCACCTGTAATATCAATTACAGAAGTGCCAGCCCTCAAAGGGTCTCCTTCACGGCCGGTCATATAGGCCAGACCGCCCATCATCTGAACAACTTCATCCATTGCATGACGTTTCTCATATGGCCCACTTAGAAATCCTTTGAGCGAACAATAGATAAGTCGCTTGTTGATTGTTTTGAGTTTGTCGTAGCCCAATCCCAATCGATCCATAGTGCCCGGGCCAAAGTTTTCGACAACCACGTCATAGTCCTTTACCAAATCATAAATCAGTTGAACACCCTTTTCTGATTTCAAGTTTACTGCTAAACTTTTTTTATTACGGTTATAAAACCAAAAGTAACCAGTACCGAATCCTTGTAACCTTCTGGTGCTATCCCCATGGGTCGCTTCAACATGTATTACCTCGGCTCCCATGTCTGCAAGTAGTAACCCGGCACAAGGCCCCATCACAGCATGGGTGAATTCTAAGACTTTAATACCTTTTAAGGGCATGCTACTCATTGGTTTCCGTTTTAATAGATTGATAAAAAGCTTCAGGAATTGGTTCTAGTTGTGTGTTGAAAGTAGAGTTCCACCGATTTAAAAAACCGAACATAGAAATGACACCTACGATTTCAACAATTGCAGCGTTTGAAAAGTGAGCCTTCAAAGCTTCGAAATCGGCATCAGTTACCTGATTGGGTGTCATACCTGATTTCAGTCCAACGTTCAAAGCTGCTTTCTCCTTTTCTGAGAACAGTTGTGAAGTCTTAAAATCCCAGATGGCTTTCATTTTTTCGGCAGATACACCTTGTTTGCCAGCTCCATACGCTGTATGGGCGGAACAATATTCGCATCCCGCAGAAAGACTTGTAATATGGCCGATCATACGTTTTAGCCCAGGCTCTACATCCCCTTCGTCATAAACTGCTTTGGCCAGACTAAAAAAAGAGACCAGCAATTTAGGTTTGTGAGCCATAAGCAACCCATCGTTCGGCTGAAACCCCATCCACTGTTCGGCCTTCTCAAAAAGAGGCGCAAGTTCACTTTCAGCATAATCGGATATGGGTTCTAATCTGCTCATTTTTATAAGGAATAGTTTCCGTTTTTCTTTAGATAATTTACAAGTCCACCTTCATTAAGGATAGCAATCATAATGTCTGGTAATTTGGTGGCTTCATAAGATATGTTAGCGGTAAGATCTTTCACGATCCCGTTCTTTAAGTCAACATCGAGTTTCGCTCCTTTTTGTATTTGATGATCCGATATTTCTAAAACGGGAAGCCCAATATTAATGGCATTTCTGAAAAATATACGGGCAAAATCTCGGGCGATAACTACAGAGATACCCGCCTGTTTAAGTGCCAAGGGCGCCTGTTCACGGGAGGATCCACAACCGAAATTGATTCCGGCCACTAAGATGTCCCCTTGTGCAACTATTTTATTGAATTCAGGGTCTAAATCCTCTAGAACATGATTCGCTAAAGTCGATAGATCCAAAGTCTTGGTATACTTCCCTGGAATGATACGGTCGGTATCGATATGATTGCCGTAAACATGTGCTTTCGCTTTAATGTTGGTTTTTACCGCCATTCTATAAAAGGTATTTTTTCGGATTTGTAATGTGACCTTCTAAAGCAGAGGCGGCGACTGTTGAAGGAGCGCCTAGGTATATATTCGAATTCGGGTTCCCCATTCGTCCTCTGAAATTTCTATTCGCGGCCGAAATAACCACTTCACCATCTGCTGGCACCCCTTGATGGGTTCCCACGCACGGCCCGCAGCCTGAAGTTATCAAGGATGCCCCGGCTTCTATCAACGTACTCATGGTGCCATTGCCTATGGCATCGAGTAGAACACTTTGAGATGCAGGTGCGATGACCATTCGCACGTTTGGATGTATTTTTTTCCCCCTTAGAATTTCCGCCGCAATATCAAGATCTTCCAGACGGCCATTACAGCAGGTACCGATAAAGGCGTAATCGATTTTTGTGCCTTCATATTTTGAAATGTTGTGGACGTTGTCTGGAGATTCTGGTGCGCTAACTTGTGGCTCCAATCCTGAAACATCAAAATCAAAGGTCTTCACATAGTTCGCATCTTCATCTGGAATGACTGCCTTAAAATCATAATCCAATTTTAGTCCTTTTGGGTGAACGATTCCGGTTTTCGCACCCATTTCCGAAGACATGTTCGCGATGGTCATTCTGCTGGCCAAACTCATACCTTCGAAGGCTTCGCCCGTGAATTCTATAGCTTGATAGGTAGCCCCGGAAACGGTTACTTTACCGACCAAAAAGAGAATTAAATCTTTAGCCGTAACACCTTCCTTTAGTTTTCCCGAACAATTTATTTGTATCGTTTGTGGCACTTTCAGCCAGATCTTACCGGTCATCATGGTCGCTGCCAAATCGGTAGAACCTACACCACATGCAAAGGCGTTCAATGCCCCATAGGTTGGCGTGTGAGAATCTGCACCGATAAAAATATCACCGGGTTTTACATATTCGTTCTCCACCATAACTTGGTGGCAAATGCCCTCCCCAATTTCAAATAAACGCATACCTTGTTCCTTGGCAAAGTCGCGCATCATCTTATGCAAATTTGCAATACGCTCGTTCGGTGAAGGAGCCGCATGATCTATAATCAAGGCACATTTTTTAGGGTCAAAAACCTTTTCGCCGCCCATTTCCTTGAAGGCCTTAATGGTCAATGGGCCGGTCGTATCGCTGGCCATGGCCCCATCGACTTTACTGATGACCAGTTCCCCAGCGTACACCTTTTTACCAACATGGTTCGATATGATTTTTTCTGAAATAGTTTGTCCCATTAAATTGCCTTAAAGACTTTATATCATTTTGATTTCTTCCTTGTTTACCAATTGGTACAACTGCCCAGGGAGTTTATGTCCCAGAATAACTTCCATTTCTCTGCTCATAGCTGCAATTTTTTCAATATCGAGTCCAGTTTCATAGCCAATTTGCCGTGCAAAATGCGCTGTGTCCTCGGTCGCGATGTTCCCTGTGGCGCTTTTGATAAAAGGGCAACCGCCCAAACCGCCAAAAGCCGTGTCGAAAATTTGCACACCTGCCATGAGGGCCGCATAAAAATTGGCATAGCCTTTATTTTCAGTGTTGTGCAAGTGGAGTGCTACCGGTATGTTACCGGCCTTATCTACAACTTTGTGCATTAAATCTCCCAGCTGTTTTGGATTTGCCATGCCCGTAGAATCTGCGAGTGCCAATTCATCGATGCCCGTGTCCAAATGATGGTCAACCATGTCCAGGACATGCTTCGGATCTATTCTTCCTTCGTATCTACAGCCAAATGCACATTGGATTCCTCCGCGTACCGTAATTCCATTTTCCTGGGAGAGTTTTACCATTTCCTTAAAGGCGTTTTTGGCCTCGTTTAAGGTTAAACGGGCATTCTTTTGACTGTGCGTATCACTTGCGGATATTGAGCAGGCCAAATGATCAAGGCCTGACGTTATGCCTCGTTCAACTCCTTTTAAATTTAGTACCAACCCGCTGTATATTACCCCTTCTTTTTTGGTTATGCCGTTACACACATCTTCAGCATCCGCCATTTGAGGAACCAATTTTGGGTGCACAAAAGAAGCAATTTGAATGCGCTTAATTCCGGCATCCACCAGGCGGTCAATGTATTCCAATTTTTTTTTGGTCGGAATAATCTGCGCCAAGGTTTGGAGTCCGTCTCGTAGCCCTTGCTCTTCAAGAATTACCTTCATTCCTTTTTTCTTTTGCTTTATGGTGAGAATTTGACCTAAAGTAGTAACTTTTGGAATCAAATAATAAAAATACTAAAAAAAGTTAACATAATTAATGATTAATATAGTTAACTAATTTTAGTAAATTTGGGAAAAGCTATTGTAGCACCTTGGTATACACCTATGAAAGTAAGAAATCCGAGAACGGGGAAATACGATTATGAACTGTTGCAAGATAGCCCGGAAGGTATTGCTCAAAAAGCGGCTGAAATAAGAGCTAATCAAATTGGCTGGAACGCCCTAGGCATCGAAAATCGGGTTGTCGTGATGCAAAAGTGGTACGAGGCCCTTCAAAAGCATCAGCCCGAAATAGCTCGCAACTTAAGTATCGATACTGCCCGAAAACGTATATCGAAGGTAGAGACCGAAGGTGCCATGGGCTTATTGCAAGCCTGGTGTTTCAAGGCTCCAAAATTGCTATCGCCACCTGAAGAGCGACAGTCGATGTCCGCGAATTCGGTTATGATACAACAGCAGTGGGTGCCTTATGGCGTTGTGGGAGTAATTAGTCCGTGGAATTTTCCCTTACTATTAGCCCTGATTGATACGGTACCGGCTTTGATGGCTGGCTGTGGGGTGTTGTTAAAGCCAAGTGAAGTAACCCCTAGATTTATGGATGGCCTGGAAAAGAGTATCGAGGCAGTTCCAGAATTGACAAATGTCCTGAAATTGGTTCGAGGTGGCGCGGAGGCTGGCAAGTCTGTGGTGAACAATGCAGACGCCATTTGTTTTACGGGCAGTGTTCCAACAGGCAAGAAAATAGGAGCAGTTTGTGCCGAACGATTTATTCCTGCCTTTTTGGAATTGGGCGGCAAGGACCCTGCTATTGTAATGGGCGATGCGGATATTGAAGGGGCTACAGATGCAGTTTTAAGAAGTGCTGTTGGTGCTACCGGGCAGGCCTGTCAATCGTTAGAGCGTATTTATGTAGCTTCCACTATTTATGAGGAATTTGTGGAGGCCATAACAAAAAAGGCAGCAGCAGTGACACTGACCACTGACCCTGAAAAAGGACAAATGGGTCCTCTCATTTTTGAAGGACAAGCACAGAAGATACAAGATCAAATTGATGACGCTTTGGCAAAAGGCGCAAAGGTATTATGTGGCGGAAAAGTTGAATCGATTAACGGTGGGCTATGGTGTGCACCTACTGTTTTGGTAAACGTAGACCACAGTATGAGCGTTATGACCGAGGAGACTTTTGGTCCCTTAATTCCGATAATGTCTTTTTCTTCGGTAGAAGAAGCCCTGAAATTGGCCAACGATAGTATCTATGGTCTATCGGCATCTGTTTTTTCAAAAGACAACGAAATGGCAATCCAACTTGCATCGCAAATTGATGTCGGCGCTGTTAGTATCAATGATGGGAGTCTTACCAATCAGGTATACGATGCGGAAAAGAATTCCTTCAAAGAATCGGGAATTAACGGTTCACGTATGGGCGATGCAGGTTTCTTGCGTTTTTTTCGAAAGAAGGCGATGTTGATTCAAACTGCGCATCCTCAGACCATGGCCGGTTTTGAAGAAAGTACATCCTAAGAGATTATATCAGCAACTATGTTTCGTATAAGAAAAGTAATAGGTGTTGCCTTCTTGGTGACGTTTTTTACGGTGGCCGGCCAAGAATCGTTTTCGATTCAAGATTACTATCCAATATCCGATGGGAACGAATGGCGCTATAGTGCACCTGAGGGATGGCATGATGGCGACTATATTTCCAAAATAGAAATGGTCCCAGATGGTTTTCCTTCTCTTTTTAATGCAATTGAGGGTGAATATGGTGACAACCTTTTTAAAGTCGCAAAAGACGCGAAGTTTTTTCGACACTATGATGCTACCAAGGCCTCAAAGTTAATTTCAATAGGCCCCAAAGGAATTCTATATCATGGAGAAACTTTTTCGAGTGACAATAGCATAGCCGTATTTGAAGAACCGATAGTTTGGTTTACGGTTCGCGAAAAAATTGGGTCTAGTATACAAGTAAAAAGAAATTACACCCGGTACTATTTGGATGGGTCTCAGCAAAATGGTGTATTTACCCTTACCCAAGAAATCACGGGAAGGGAAGACATTACCGTACCAGCAGGGAATTTTAAAGACTGTCTTCGAATCGAATTCGATACCTATTGGGATTTAGGAGAAGGTATGGAGGCAAAATCCGTTAATGTATATCATCATGCTAAACATGTAGGAGTCGTAAAAGCATCTGCGCGTTTTATTATTTTGAAAAAGGGCATGGAGATTATCAATCGTTTGGTAATTCCTGATTTAAAATCGTACGCTGTTCATGAGAATGCCAGTCAAGTATTGGGTTCTAATATCCAGCGTATAAAAATGGCAACTGTGATTACCCAGGACGTTGCGGCTACGAAAAAATTGTATCGAAAATGGCTGGCATATGAACCAAGGGAGGAAGGTAAAATTTCTGAACAACTTGCAAATAGCTGGGGTTGCCCTCAAATGAAAGATAGGCCCTTTGCAGTGCTACAGGCTGAAAGTGGTGATGATGTGTTTTTGAGGATTATTGAGGGAACGATACCGGCAGATTACAAGGCAATGACGACCTATGGTTGGAACGCTATTGAACTGATCGTTGAAGATCCTGATGCAATTCTTGATAAGTTAAGCCGTAGCCCTTTTCAACATATAGGTGGCCCTGCCAATTTGGGTAACGATGGATTGTCGTCTATTAGAGCAGTTCAATTTAAAGGACCTTCAGAGGAGGTGTTCTATTTTACGAGAGACAAGGGAGATCCATCAAAATCGAGTCTGCTTAGCCCACGATCGCCTATAGATCGTCCTTTTATTATGGTCGTTGCCGGCCCCGATGCACGGGAGTTGACCGACTTTTATGTTTCTACTTTCAAGGCTACCGAGGCCTTTTTTATAGAACTACCCATTCCGTTATTGTCCGCAGCACAAAAACTACCTAAAGAGCATAGATTTCCTCTTGCTTTAGTTCGGTTGGGGGCCTTCAGCAATTCTATAGAAATCGATGGTTATTCTGAGGCTACGGGACCAAGGCCGACTGGGGTAGGGGAATTGCCGCCAGGCGTGTCAATTAGTTCATTTAGTATAAAGAATCTTGATTTGATAGACCCAGAACTCTTTATAGCCAAACCAATTCGGATGAACGGTCTCGGTTATGATGGTAATAGATCTGTTACCGTTGTAGGCCCAGCAGGAGAGTTGATTGAACTTATAGAAGAGAAATAGCTTATGAACGATTATAAAAAAAAAGCGGATGGTTTTTAGGCCATCCACTTTATCACTTAACTTAAACTAATTCTAACAAATTTTAAAAAGAGTAACCTATGGTAAACAAGACCCTTTTAGGATTTTGATTTACTAGGAACGCCAGTTGATTGGTGTAATTCGGGTCTGCTATCGTGGTCTGGATAACCTCATCTAAACCACCTGCTGTAAATATATTTTGAGGATTGGCACCGTCAAATAAATTCTTTACCAACATTGAAATTCTAAGTTCATCGTTTCCTAATGGAAATTTCACATATGCACCCGCATTGTAAACGCTTAGATTCTGATCGCTGTAGATATTGGCGTTGTCATAATAAAGGCCAGTATAGGTAAATCCACCGAAATTTGCGCCCCAGTACTTACTATTGTACGCCAAATTAAGATTAAAAATGGTTTTTGGTTGCTGGCGCACTTGGTTTCCAGAAAGGTTAAGCGCAGTTGCACCGCCTTCGGTTACTAATTCTAGACCAAGTACATTACCACTATCATTGATCGCCGTAACGGTAGCATCGGAAATACCCTCAATGAAATCATCATATTCTGAGTTTTGTAGCGTAAAACTACCGCTCAATAATAAGCCTTTAAGCAGTTTTGGGGTATATGCAAGAGCAATTTCAGCACCATTTATTTTGTACGACCCGGCAGGGCGATCTACAAATCCACCTACATCATTGTCAAATACCGTAGATACACTATTATCTATATTGGTATTGAAATAAGTAGCATCGAGCGTTATATCCCCAAGACCCGCACGGTAACCTACTTCAAAGTTTTTTACCAATTCATTATCCAAGAATTCATCATCAACTTCGTCAACCGTTTGAAAGGTAAATGAACGCGTAAAGTTTGCATACACAGCTGAGGATTCGCCAGTTAAATAGTTTGCTCCGATCGAGAAAGAATAATCTTTGAGTTTTATTTCATTTTCTTCTACTGTTGCAGGATCATAGTCTATCGACTTTTCCCTAATTTCTTCCGGATTATTGTTGATATAACCTTTTTGCCAATCATAACGGAAACCTGCATTCACGCTGAGCTTTTCATTGAAGACCATTTCGTCTCCTAGAAACAGACCTGTTGCAGATTCTTCCCTGTGGGATGAGGTATTTGAAATATAAACTGTTTGCGGTAAGGTAGGGTCTGAAAAAGAACCATTACCAAAACCAAATAAGGTGGTAAAGGTAGGTCGAGGACTAACATTAGACCCATAAAAATAGTTAAAGCCGAGACGGTCTCTTTTAGCATCACTATAATAAAGCCCAAAGGTTAAATTGTGTTCTGATGATTCTCCTTGAATAAGTTTGCTAAATCTCGTTTCGGTCAACAAATCTCTATTTTGATTTAGTGCGTTGGCATTTAATCGTGTTGTAGTATCACCACGCTCAAAAATTGTAGTGAGGTTCAAATCATTGATATCGCGAAGAAAGAAGTCGTTGTATCGTATTTTTTCTGAAAAGTACCAATTATTGCCCAGATGAAAGTTCGCATCAATTCCGAAGTTGATACCTTTTGCTCGTTCTATACTTTCGGCGGGGTTCCAAGTTAATGCACCACCACCAGCCGCATTGGTTGCCGGTGTAGGATTAAAGAAAGCTTGTCTTACCCCTAAATCTTGATTTAGCACTGTGGAGCCCAAAGGATCGTTGTAAAAAGTACTTCTAGGATTCCAACCATCTGCTAAACTTTCATTCGCCATATCCCAAACAGAACCGATTATGTTCTGGAATTGATTGTTGAAATACCCTGCATAAAATCGAATGTTGCTTTTATCGGAAACCAACCAATCTACGTTGGTCCTTAACTGAAAACCTTTGTCTTTATTGGCTTGCTCTTTTACACCGGAGTCATTGATAACATAGCCTCCAAAATTATAGCGAAGCTTGTCCGACAATGGGCCATTTAAATTGAAATCTGCTCGATAGTCAAAATCACCATCATATATATGACCTTCATTTGCCGTATTATTATATTTGGTAAAAGAGACAGAACCTTTGTGCTCAGTACCACCGGTTTTAGAAATCATATTCAAGGCACCGGCCGCAGAAGACCTACCAAATAATGTAGCAGCCGCGCCTCTTACAACCTCAATACGCGCTACGTTTGGATCAAGTCCGAAAAATTCTTGAACTCCACCAGATTGTCCTGCAATACCAGATACAGGCATACCATCTATTAAGGTAGTTACGAAGTTACCACCTGGGAACCCTCTAATATTAAATCCACCTTTTCTACCTTGAGATTCATCGATTGTAATCCCGGGTGTATTTTGAAGAGCCTCAGAAACAGATTCTGGCCTTATGTTCTCAAGGTCCGCAATCCCAATACTATTTATAGAAGTAGTGGTCTGTAGTTTCCTTACCGGTTTCCTTGTCGATGATACAACCACCTCATTCAAAAGGCTAACGTCTGGCTGCATCTGTATATTTACAGTTGAACCTGCAACGGTAGCTTGCTTTGTGCCAAATCCGATATAGGAAAAAACGAGCACATCACCGTCAGATGCCTGAATGCTATATGTTCCGTTTTCATCGGTTACGGCACCAGTTGAGGTACCCTTTACTTGCACAGTAGCTCCTAAAATCGGAACACTGTTTTCATCTGTCACGGTTCCTGTTACTGTTCCTTGGGCAAAAATACCTGCCGAACAAAGTAAAAAACTGAATAAACAGACCAAATTCATAAGTTTCTTAGTTCTCATAAGTTTTGAATTAATTGGTTTTGAATTAGTTGATAAGCCCCATATTATTTGGCTTGAGGCACTCTAGCACATGATAATTCGTCGTTTTATTAGCTGTATTATGCAACCAATATAATAATTAATTATGTTAATGGTTAATGTAATTAACTATTTTTTTAAATTTTTTTGGTGATATCATGTATTTACCCGAAAATTTCGATGATATTCTTAACCAATTTGGGTGGAGGGTTTCATCTTCACAACAAATTCAGCGAACAGTTGAATAATCGGTAACCTAATCAACTCAATTTTTCTTCTAGAAAAACAACATAGTCTTGAATTATTTTTTGCCGTTCTTCTGTAGAAATACGCGAGACCGAATACCCAATAAAAGGGGGCAGAATTTCATAACCTACTAAACCAATAATGCCTTCGTTGATGTTTCGCAAAATGTCTTCCAAGGATCTGCCATGCGCTCCTTGTTCGGTATAGAATGAAGCGGGACTACCAGTCGTAACACTTAATAGCGCCTTCTTGCCTTTAAATCGTCCCTCCTTATAAAGACCATAGGTACCCCCATAGGCAAATCCGTAGGCCAAAACCCGATCTACCCACCCTTTTAAGATGGCCGGCATACCAAACCACCAAAGTGGAAAATTCAAAATAAGTACATCTGCCGCGACCAGTAAATTCATTTCTATGTTGACATCCTCGGAAAACGAATTCTGATTTACAGCATGTATTTGTTCTAAGGCGTACTTATAGTACTCGGAACTTGAGACATTTTTGAAATCATGTTTACCCCCAACCGGATTGAATCGCTTTTCGTACAAATTTGAAATAGCGACGGTGTGCCCATTTTGTTCGAAATGCTTACGTGCCGTGCGGGCCAGTGCACTAGAGAATGAATCGCTATTCTCATGGGCGTGTACGATCAATACATTCATATCAGTTTGAATTAGCTTGACTAAAAGTAGTTAATAAAGTTAACTAATTTGGTTATCTTTAGTTTCTAAAACAAAAAATAATGAGACGATTACTTCCTTTAGTATTGGTTGTTTTTCTTTTTGGATGTAAAGAGAATGTAGAAACCAATGAGATCGAAAAAGATGAAAAGGTGGTTCACCCCTGGGCCGATAAGGATTCTTATAAAAAGGCCCCTGATGCGTTGAAGAATTGGGTAGATGCTAGAGCGGGTACCGGTGATCCTGTGCATTGGGTTGCAGATGGCGCGGTCTACGAATATCCCTCAGGAGAAAAACTCTTCGGAATGATCGGCTTTGATAGCTCTACCGTGATTTGGCCTGAAGAAGCGGACGGTATTGTAACACATTTAACTCGAAAGACATTTGCCTATACAGATCCTGAAACCGGTGAAGTCTTGACCGAATACAATGGCCAACCGGTTACACCAATCGCATATCCCTATCAAATGATTACCTATCGTTTAGAGAATGATAGGATTTATGGCGATGTAGAGCAAGGTGTTGGAGAACGGGTTCAGACGATTAAATCTGAAGATGGTATTCCGTATCGTAAAATGGGCAGCAGTTATATATACAACGCCCAGGTGTATTTAGACTTTCCACTGCCCACCGGAAAACAGTATCAAGCGTGGGAAAATTATGATTTCTTTGTGCATCCCGAAGGAAGTGTTGATGAACCACATCAAATGGCTTGGCAACGTTATGGGGCGCTGCCACAATGGGCTGGCATGCCAGATAAGAAAGCCATTATTCAATTGCACTCGTGGCGGGTAGAAAGTCATGACGAGTTTCCTGAAAAACTATTGGCATGGGCAAAAGAAAACAAACCAAAATGGTTGAACCCCCCAAAAGATATTGCCGAGGTTCGTGCTCTACAAAAAGGGGAAGCAGGTGCCGGTTGGGGTAGGTAGGCTATTTGCTAAGAAAAGCATCGATCAGTTCGGCACATTCTTTCGCTTTATCATAAAATAGAAATGCGCCACCGTTATGAATAACCGCTCGTTCGGCATTAGGTATAATTTTCAATAAATTTTCTTGATGACTTACGAATTCATCTTGCATTCCTTGTACCAATAAGGTTGGCATCTGCAAACTGCGCAAGGCAGGTTCCCTGTCCCATTTTAAGACAGAGTGGTGCGCATCAAACGGACGCATGCGCGTCATTACACTATTTAGAAATGGGCGCAGAACATCAGTTAGTGCAGCTCCTGGCATGTAGGCAACATAACGTTGCCAAGCTAATAACAAAGATTCTCCGTTTATGTCCAGTCCCACCTTTTTCCTGTCTGCCAAGTTTTGAGAGAATGATTTTTTTTCAAGCTCGTTTTTAATACCGCTCGTACCTGAGAGAATAACTTTTTCGGTTCGTTCAGGATAACGATAGGCAAAATTCATCGATATAAGTGCGCCGCCATGATGACCCAAAATACTGCATTTATCAATACCTAAATGGTCTACTAAGGCCAAAGCAGTATTCGTAAATTCTTCAACTCCAGGCTCATTTATGGGGTCGCTCGACAGTCCATGACCGGGCAAATCAAAGAAAACCAAATGATACTGATCTGCCAAAAACGGTACAAGTGCCATATACTCTTCCATGGAAGATGAAGACTGGTGAATACATAATAAGGTTGGCCCTTCGCCGGCAGTACTATAGTGCAATTGTCCCAATTGCGTATCGACATATGCTCTCCTTACGCTTTTTTCTGCGGTGCTTCTATAAAGATCAGTGCTTTTTCTTTTCATGTTTTACTGCTATTGGAATCGAAAAATACAAAATTACATTTAGTTAATAACATTAATGATTAATAATATTAACTAATTTTTGATTACATTAGTCCAGTATTAGATATTTATAAGCATTTTAGGATGAACACGATAGCTGAAGAAAAAAGTCAGGAGTGGCAAGAAGAACTGCAAGAGTGGATAGCCTCTATCGAGGAAGTCATAGAAGACCAGGGCGATGAGCAAGCCGCCGATCTAATTCGCGAACTTAGGGCATTGGCCATTCGAAAAGGGGTGAAATTAGCAGGGGAAGCTCTGAATTCCCCTTACATCAATACCATAAGTGCAAGACATCAGCCGCCCTATCCTGGGGATACGGTAATCGAAACAAAAATCGAGAATATCAATCGTTGGA
This sequence comes from uncultured Flavobacteriaceae bacterium, assembly GCA_938017825.1. Classification (GTDB taxonomy): domain Bacteria; phylum Bacteroidota; class Bacteroidia; order Flavobacteriales; family Flavobacteriaceae; genus Pelagihabitans. Next base: position 30,221 of record CALIJE010000018.1, on the reverse strand, counting down.
ATGCCATGGCGATGGTGCTACAAGGTTATGATAGTGGTGAAGGAGTTGGGGGTCATATCGCTACCTATGCTTCAGCCGCCAGTATGTACGAAGTAGGGATGAACCATTTCTTTAGAAAAAAATCAGCTGAATACGGCGGTGACCTAGTTTCCTTGCAACCGCATGCCGCTCCGGGAGTCTACGCACGGGCCCTTTTGGAGGGGCGACTGACTGAAGCCAATTTGAAAAATTTTAGACGAGAATTACAACCCGAAGGCGGGCTGCCTTCTTACCCACATCCTAGGCGTTTGCCTGAGTTTTGGGAGATTCCCTCTGCCTCTATGGGGCTCATAGGGGTAAGTGCAATTTATCAAGCACGTTTTAAAAAGTACTTAGAAAATAGGGGGCTTAAAGAAAAGAACGGGGGCAAAATTTGGGCATTCGTTGGTGATGGAGAGATGGATGAGCCCGAAACATTGGGTACTTTAAATATTGCAGTACGTGAACAGCTCGATAATTTGGTATTGGTGGTGAATTGTAACTTACAACGCTTAGACGGCCCCGTTCGTGGCAATGGGAAAGTGATTCAAGAATTAGAGCGCAGTTTCTTGGGGGCCGGATGGAACGTTACCAAAGTAATTTGGGGTAGTGAATGGGATGCACTATTGGAACGTGATCAGAAAGGTATTTTGGTTGACCGAATGAATAAGGCCCTTGATGGGGATTACCAAATGTATTCAGTGCTTCCGGGAGACGAGGTGCGAAAACATTGGGTCAAGGACAATCCAGAATTGGAGAAGTTGATGCATTCCCTTTCAGATGAGGAAATTAGAACCATAAAACGGGGTGGTCACGATTATAAAAAGATATATGCAGCCTTTGATAAGGCGGCAAGACCAAACGGGAAGCCAAGCGTCATCTTGATGAAAACCTTAAAGGGCTATGGAATGGGGGATTCCGGCGAAGGTAAAAATACCACGCATCAGAAAAAGAATATGAATGCCGATGAGCGAATTGCAGCAGCAAAACGTTTTGGCATTCCTTTAAGTGAGCAAGATGCCGCCAAGGCCAAATTTTACGTTCCGGCTGAAGATAGTCCGGAAATAAAATACCTGAAAAAACAACGTCTTGAGCTTGGGGGATATTTGCCTGAGCGCAAAGATGATTCCCCGACACTACAAACTCCGGGCGAAGAACTTTGGGGTGAATTTTATAAAGGTACAGAAGGGCGCTCGGTGTCGACGACAATGGTCTTGGTTCGAATAATTACCAAACTTTTACGACAAGAAGGTATCAAGGATTTTGTGGTTCCGATTATACCTGACGAGGCGCGCACCTTCGGTTTGGATGGCCTCTTTCGATATGCGGGTATTTACCAACCTAAGGGGCAGTTGTACAAGCCGGTAGATGCCGATAGTATATCCTACTATAGAGAGAGTGTAGATGGTCAAATTTTGCAGGAAGGTATTTGTGAGGCTGGGGCCATTGCCTCTTTTATGGCTGCCGGATCTGCCTATTCAATGCATGGGTTGCCAATGATTCCCTTTTATGTATTCTATTCCATTTTTGGCTTCCAACGTGTAGGTGATATGATATGGGCCTGTGGTGATATGATGTGCAAAGGCTTTTTAATCGGGGGAACTTCAGGAAGAACAACCTTGAACGGCGAAGGGGTGCAACATCAAGATGGGCATTCGCATATACTGTCTAGTATTGTTCCAAATATGAAAAGTTATGATCCGTCGTTCGCCTATGAACTGGCCCTCATCGTAAAAGATGGAATTCATAGAATGTACGAACTACAGGAGAAGATTTTCTACTATATCACGGTCACCAACGAAAACTATGCCATGCCACCGATGCCTGCCGGAGTTGAAGAAGGTGTTATTAAGGGTATGTATCGCTATGAAAAATCGAACAAAAAAATTTCCAAAAAGCGCAAAGCGCATTTGATGGGAAGTGGGTCGATTATGTTACAGGTTTTACAGGCCAAAGAACTTTTGGAAGAGCTCGATATTTCAACCGACGTATGGAGTGTGACAAGTTATACAGAATTGCATCGCGATGCACAAGATGTAGAACGCCAGGCATTGCTTTCAGCTGACGGACAACGTCCAAAAGCATATGTAGAGGGACTCTTGGAGGATGAAACGGGAGTTTTCGTCTCGGTTTCCGATTACGTAAAACAATGGGCAAACGGCATTGCCAAATGGATGCCAAAGGCTTATCATGTTTTAGGAACCGATGGTTATGGCTTGAGTGAGGCACGAAATGATCTGCGAGATTATTTTGAAATCAGTCCGAAATTCATTGCGTTGGCCGCTTTACAATTGCTTCGTGCAGAAGGAGTTGTTACCTCCAAGGAGGTAAAAGATTTTATCAAAAGGCAAAAGATAGATAGTAAAAAGATTAATCCAGCGCGCTAAATCTCAGGAAATGACCGAATTGAAACTACCCGAATTGGGAGAAGGTATTGAAAATGGCATTGTAATAAATATTATGGTCAAGGTTGGCGATACCATTACCGAGGAACAGTCTTTACTGGAGGTTGAAACAGATAAGGTGGTTGTTGAAGTTCCATCAGATGCTTCGGGTGTCATCACCGAGATCTTGGTCGAAACCGGCGATGAAATTTCTCAAGGCACACCTATAATCCGACTAGAAGATGTACTTACTGCCGAAGCAAATGAAACTGTTAACGAGGTGATTTCCGCAAAAGCCAATGCTACTAGCGAGCTGAAGGAAACCAAGGTTAAAATGGAGGTGTCAAAGAAACCTTCTCCAATAAAGCAAACAGTTTCGGAAATAAAACTGCCCTCCTTAGGAGAGGGTATTGAAAAAGGAACTATTATCGCAATACATGTTACCGTTGGAGAAACTATAGTGTCCGAACAAACTTTATTGGAAGTTGAGACCGATAAGGTTGTCGTTGAGGTCCCTGCCGATTTTGGGGGAGAAATAACAGACATTTTGGTAACTAGAGGTGATGAAATTGGAGAAGGCACACCTATTGCAAAAATTTTGGGCAGCACATCTGACGTGGCCGCTGATGAAATTTTGACCGAGGTGCCGAAAGTAATAGCTCCTGTGAATTCAGATATCGAGGCATCCACTAGACCAAATAGAATAAAATCTTCTGATTTGGCTACTAAAAAAACCCGTAACGGCAAGTACAGGGCTTCCCCGCTCGCCAAGAAAATTGCACGAGAAATAGGAATCGATTTAGCCACTATACCCCTAACATCACAAAGCAACAGAATTTCGGTCAAGGATGTCAAGAATTATGCCAAGGCACTTAATCAGAATAGAGTGTCGGGTATGGCAACCAAATCTATGGGGACTTTACCCGATTTCCGCAAATGGGGCGATATACGAAGCGAGTCGATGTCAGGAATCATGCAGGCGACCGGCAAGAATATGACAACTTCATGGAGCACCATTCCGCACGCTTGGTTACAAGAGAAGGTTGATATTACTTATTTGGAACATAAACGGCAAGCACATAAAGGAGTTTTTAAAGCTAAAGGAGCCTCACTGACCATTACGGGGATTCTTGTAAAGGTGGTGGCAAAAGCACTTAAGGATTTTCCTATTTTCAACGCAAGCATAGACCTTCACAACGCCGAGATAGTGTATAAGGACTATATTAATATTGGTGTTGCTGTTGATACAGATCGAGGTTTGCTGGTGCCGGTTCTTAAAAATGCCGATCAAAAGAGCATTTCGGATATCTCTTTTGAATTGGGCAGCTTGGCTGAAAAAGTGAAAAGCAAGAAAATTGCTGCTGAAGAGTTGGATGGGGCTACATTTACAATATCCAATTTAGGAGGAATAGGTACAAGTGCCATTTTTCCTTTGGTGAGTTTTCCTCAGGTGGCCATTTTGGGTGTGGCTGGGAGTCAGACTGAGGCAGTACATATCGACGAGCAGTTTCAACCAAGATTGATTATGCCCATTACAATAGGCTTTGATCATAGAATTATTAACGGGGCAGACGCCGCCCGTTTTTTAAAACATGTAAAAACCTTGCTAGAAGATTGGTTCATGTGGACCCTTTAAATCTGTGCTGACAATATATCAAAATGAGTGTATTTCTAATTCTTAAATTAATACATGTTTTGCTTTTTGCATTATGGCTAGGTACGGATATGGGTACGTATTATTCGAGTAAATTCGTAGTTGACACAAAATTGACTCCCGCCCAAAGAGCTACCGCGATGAATATCTTACTCGGATGTGATCTGGGGCCTCGTGTTGCCATGCCATTGGTCACGCCAACGGGTTTGCATATGGCAAGTCTCATGGGTATCGCAAATCTAAGCCATGGTGTTTTAACCGGAATTTGGGCGATCAGTATACTTTGGTTGGTATTGGTTTTAGGCGCACATTTCAGTAAGAATGATCAGCTGAAAAAGAAGTTGAAGTCCATTGACTTTTGGATTCGACCCTTATTGGTTTTGGTGATTGGAGTGGTAGCTATTTACAACCTAATGCACCCAACACATTTGGTAGCCCCATTCCTGAATTACAAGTTACTTGTGCTCTGCGGCCTAATTTTGTGCGGATTGGGAATTCGCACACAATTGTCAAAATTTACACCCGCTTTTATAAATTTAGTTACGGGAAACGAGACGCCAGAGGTCAATGCGATTATGAAAAGGAGGATGAACAACTGTCTGCCCTACGTTTACGGAATTTGGGTCGGAACCATTGCTTGCGCCGCATTGGGCCTGCATTTAATAGGATGATATGAACAATAAGACCATACGTGGGTATATCCGCTATACCAGTAAAAAGCCAGAACGCTTAAACGAGGAACGGGGGCGAGAGTTTTTTACCATAACGACACAGAGCGACGGCGTTATTGTAATGGATGCCCATTGTGAAATTGATGATGAACCAAATGTAGTTAGGGATGTTATCCTTGCTATGAATAATGATGCTTCACCAATAGATGGTAGTGTACGTCTTACCGTCGGCAATAAGAGAGAAGGGTCTGGATGGTATCGCTTCGGAGAGAATTTTGCGGAGTTGGAAGTCGTTAATAAAGACACTGGCCGAACATCGGAACGTATAGAAATCGAAGAACCTGTGCGTTGGTTGCAAGCACACCCTATTGTCGGAGACGGACTTCTCATGAAATTATACGACCTCTCAAAAGGAACCGGGGTTCAATATTTTAAGGATTTACTACTGACCTCCCCAGACCATCGTGGAGCGACCGGACCGATGTTGTTCAAATTAAAATCTATGGGGCTCGAATTTCACGGCGAAGAAGAGATTAGGATTGCGGCCGGAATTTTCAAAGCACGACATTTTTCTTTGGCGAGTGCAGATGGCTTGGAAGAAGAACATCCCGCTTATAATGTTTGGGTGACTGCCGACGATGATTATCTACTTCTTAAGGCTGGTGTTGCGGGTTATATGCAAACACATTATGAATTGGAGCAGGTAGAATATTTTGAGTGAGCAATCGCTACAGTGCTACTACTACCTTTCCACAGCTTTTACCGGCCAATAAGTACTCGGAAGCTTCAATAATACTTTCTATTCCGGTAAACGAAGCGGGGTCGACTTTCACCTGCAAGGCTCCGTTTTGATACGCCTTAAATAAGAAATCCCGTGCTTCAGGATGTTGTGCCTTAAATAGATGATTCATAAAACAACGTACCGAGGCGCCTTTCCAATATATACTTTCATACACTCTAGGGCCTGTGATCTGCTCAAATTTTGGTGCCGTAAGTTCGGTTGCCAATCCGCTCACTACCAATCGGCCCATAGGAGCCAAATTTGCAAGAAACGCATCGAACATATAGCTTCCTACAGAGTCAAAAGCCACATCGATCTTATTGTTATATTCCTCTGCTAAGACAGCGGCGATATCTTCCTCCTGATAGTTGATAATACGGTCGCAAGCACCTATTTCTTCTAGCATATTTGCCTTTTCGGGCTTACCACAGATACCAACCACATGACATTTTTTTTGTTTGGCCAGCTGGGTGACAATATGTCCCAAACCTCCCGCTGCCGCCGAAACAACAACTGTCTCGCCATCTGCCAGTTCTGCTGTATTTCGGAGTGCTAGATAAGCGGATACCCCAGTTGGGTTCAAAGTCAGGTATTCTGGAGTAGCATCGGGAATTATGACGGCATCATTAGCGGAAATTATTTGAAACTCTTGATAGGCAGTTCCCACTTTTACCGTTGAAACGGCTTGACCAATTTTTATAGTTTTAACATCACTGCCAACTTCTTTCACGACCCCGACTGCCTCTACTCCAAAAACATAGGGAAAAGCTACATTGATATAGGGAACGCGACCTCGATATAACTCACGGTCATATAGTGCATTAATGCCGATATATTTGTTCTGAATTAGTAGTTCGGAAGCCCCCAATTTAGGAACGGGACATTCAATTATTTCAGTGGCGGCGCCAATGGTTTCGGAAAACTGTTTTATGACAAGCTGTTTATTTTTCATTCGAATAGTTCAAGATAAAAAGACTATCGGCCAATTCTTCATTTACATCGAAATCTTCCCAAAACACTTCATTGGATATTTTGCCATTGTAATAGAGTTCTACGCGCCCTGCTTGTAACCAAGAATATGAATCTTTTGAAAAAAACTCGGAATATTCTCTGTGATGCCAACCTCTAGGAGTTTGAAAAGCCACTTTTACGATTTTGAACTCTTCCTTGTCAATTCCAAAAAAGGTCTCCCCTTTGTCGGGGTCAATAACTTTAATGGTGTAGGCAGGTTTGCTTTTCACGGTGTCATCTGCAACAAGTTGTAGCGAATAGCCATCATCTAAAGCATGTCGAATGGCTCCGTAACCAAAGTTTGAGGCCCAACGATTATCGGCCGCTGATTTTTCTTGCTTTCCGTTTAAGTCATAGGTGTTTTTACCGTCATAGGTAACTACAAAAACGGGAACACCTTCTCGAAAAGATTCAATACGAACCTTGCCATTGGCAGTGTGTGCAGCCTCTTTGGTTTGTTCAAATTCGCGCCACATATTATGGATTTCATGCTTGACAGGTTTTCCTTGGGGATAAAAAATTCCATACCCTTTCATACTTAGACTTTTAGGCTTTTGCCAAAATGCGCCACCCGCTTTTTCGTGTGCTTTTTGCATGACTTGGGTTGCAGTCAGTAGTTCAGCTTTGTTAGTATTATCTCGTGTGCTGTCCTTGCAGCTAGTCTGCAAAAAGACCATAATCGAAAGTAGTAAGCATATGTTTTTCATTGATGATAGTTTTATTGGCACGCTTTTTCTTTAAGGTTTACGGTTGGGCCTTTATCATGAACTCCAAAAACGGGCTTGCCCTCGCTATCGGTTGCTTTGTCTTCCAATACTAGGGCGTCTTTGCTGAGTATCAATGTTTCGTTGAGGTATACTTGTTTGCCAAAACGATCTGAAAAATAGTTGCAGGCGTTCTTTTTTAAGTACCCTTTGAATACTGTTCCTTCACGTTTCCAAAATACATCGCAACCTGGTTTAAGAAAAAAGTCTTCTGCGCTCAGGGTAGTGAACAGTTTCGGCTTCAGATGCCCATTCGTTAGTTTACCGGGGTCTCTGGGGGTATAAATACGTAGTCTTATAGCCCGTTCGATGGTGTCGATTTCAAAGCCATAGATTCGTTGCCGATAAAGATCATTTAGATCATAGTGTTGTGATTGCTGGGCATATAATTTTCTGCCAGGAATAAAATCTAAGTGTACCTCTTTAAATATATGATGTGTTTGGCGGTGTCGCTTTTCCTGAGGCAACTTGTCAATTGCCTCCTTATACACTTGTTGATGATTGTCGTATTCACCTGGGAACCATTTTAATAGTGTATCTAAGTCTTGTTGTAATTGAACCGTAGCACTGGGTTCTGACACCTTTGAATTATTCCCAGTCGTTCTGTAAGCACTAAGCACTATACAGAGAAATATGATGAACGAAGTTAGCTTTAGTTTTTTCATAACTTAAAAGTTTGCCATTAGACTAATCGCTGAATTTTAGGGATGAATACCATGACCAATATAGCGGATAAAATATGTAAAAAAGAAACGATTAGAAATACCGGCGAATAGGAAATCGTATCTACCAGCCAACCTATTAGGGGTGTAAATAACATAGCTCCAAAACTTCCTGCCGAACCAGAAATTCCCCAGACCGAAGCCGCATCCTCCTTTCCGAATAAATCAATAGGCAAGGTAAATAAGGATGCTTGTTTGAATTGGGTGGCGAATAGTGCAAAACTAATCAAGGCAATTGCCCAATAGGGAGATTCGATAAAAAGACACCCCAAAACAGGGACTACCAAAATTGCACCGATCCATATTATCCATTTTCGAGCGGCATTCAATGTGAATCCTAATTTCATTAGACGACTACCGGTATATCCGCCTGCAAAACTTCCAATATCCGATAGTAAAAATGGAATCCATGCGAACATTCCTATTTCAATGAGACTGAATCCTTTTTCATCTGCCAACCATGAAGGCAGCCAAAATATAAAGAAGTAAAATACGCCGTCTGAAACAAATCGCGATAGGGCCAAGCCCCATACTTCTTTATGTTTGAAGTAACTAAGCCATGGTCCTTTGGACTTTTGGTCTTCATGTTCTTGCCCAGATGTGATGATTGCCAGTTCTTCTCTTGAAATCTTTGGATGTTTTTTTGGTTCATAATAGATCCATCTCCACAACAACAGCCAAAAGAAACCGATCGCGCCGGTGATGACAAAGGCCATTTTCCAACCGAAATCGGTAATCAACCATGCCATTAATGGGGGTGCAATAATGGCGCCCAAACCTGGCCCCATATTTAATATGCCAACTGCCTTGGTTCGCTCCTCTTGAGGAAACCATTCTGATATGGTTTTCATGGCAGCCGGATAATTGGCCGCTTCACCAATCCCTAGAAGAAAGCGAAAAATTCCCAGGCTCAACATACCCTTTCCGAAGGCATGTAGCATATTGGCCATAGACCACCAGATGACCGCAAGTGAAAATCCTTTTTTGGTACCTATGACATCAACTAGTCGACCAGATACCATTTGCATGATCGCATAGGCGAGAAGAAATGCACTAACGATCCAGCCATATTGTTCGTTTGATAATCCCAAGTCTCTGCGAATAACCGGAGCGGCAACCGACAGGGCTTGGCGATCAATATAATTGATGGTGGTGGCTAAAAATATCGTGCCAGCAATCCACCAACGAATGTTCTTAGAACCTCTCATTTATAACCAAGTCTATTTGACTAAACCTTGAGGGCCAAACGTTCTATATTTTCCAAGGAACAATAAGGGAATTGAGCCAAGTATAAAGGCGAATGCGGCATAAAGAAGTATTTGATCATAGCTACCGGTGTCGGTAAAAGAGCGACTAAATATATATGGTCCAAATCCTGCGCCTAGGGCAAAGAAGCTATACAACATTCCATAAATGGTAGAATAATATTTCATTCCAAAATACTTGGAAACCAGAAACCCAAGAATGTCGTATTCTACCCCAGCGGCAAAGCCAAGGATGAAAATTGCAAGAACGGCCATGGGATAACTGAGTTCAGGTTGAAATAAAATATAACACGAAATGGCCGGAGCACACAATAGGATAAAAGATACTGCCGGTGCCCAAAATCTATCAATTAAATAGCCGCCTACTACGCGGCCAACGACCACGGAATATCCCAAATAAGTCGCAAGGATAACCGCCTGGTTAAAGTCAAACCCTTTTGCACCTAGCATTTTTTCGAGATTGGGAATGGGCCCACCGATTGCAAAGGACAGAGGAATAAAAGCAATGGCCAAAAGCCAGAATTTTTTATCGGAAAAGGCTTGGCCCAGATTCATGCCATAAACTTCCGAGGATATGCTTTCAGGTGAGGCGGCTTTTAGCGCTGCGGCCCTTTTGGCAACTTTTTTGTCATTTACATCTCTAAACCAAGCATAAGCTAGTGGAAACGTTATCAATAGAGGTAAGGCCCCAACCCCTAGGTACGCCATTTTCCAATCATAGTTTTCTATAAGATATGAGGCATATAATTTGGCAAATGAGCCAAAAATCCCTGTTCCCATGAGCGTTACACCTAAGGCTAGGCCACGATTTTTGTTGAACCAATTGTTTACAGCGCGGGTCCAAGTCATCGGCAGCGTCCCTGCTCCTGTTATCGATAATAGTGCCCATAGCGTTAAATAAAGGGTTTTGTTACCGGTATTAAACATGAAGGCAATAAATGTGAGGCCAAAAAGAACAACGGCAGTAAGAACCGTTTTGCGGACCCCAAATTTGTCGGCGATCAAACCGATTAACGGACTCATTATTATGGCGCTTATTGTAAACACTGGCAGTGCGAGCATCACATCATCCATGCCCCAACCAAAATTTTCAGTCAACGGAATGGCAAAAACGCCTATCGTATAAAATGGCAATGGAGACATTCCCAGGCCAATACCTATTGCCGATGATAAAACCACACGCCATCCGTACTTAAACTCGCTTAAATCATTTGTGTTCATGCTGCTATTTTTTATTACTTGGTGATTAAAGGCCTATTAATCCTTATTATTGGTCAACTTAAATATAATTGGTTCTATTCCTATATTATGAAATTTAGTTCCGAAGTTGATTTTTGTCATTTTACGAACACCCTATTCAAAATACTATTGTAATGAATATTTTCATGTCTTTAAAGATTGGCTGTTCAATAATTACGGACTAATTTAATGATTAAGTATATTAATAATTAATTAAATTAACTATTTTTATGTAAATGGATGGTATACCTTATCAAATCTTGTAAGGGTTGAACAATTATCCCTTGACATCAATTAGGATTTTGATTTGATGTGTACAAGAGAACAGTTATAGGTATGGGCCTTACTAAGCCAATTTTAGGAAATACTAATTCGAAAGCGAGACCCATTATGATGAGAAGTATCTTAGCGTACTTAATGCATGTGTTCATAATCAGTAGTGTTATGTGTTGTTTGTCTGCATGTAAGGAAAGATCTACTTCCAATGAAACAAACACGACCACTATTACGGCTGGCGAAGACGTGCTTAACGAGGTTTTTGATCCGCAAGAACACCCCTTAGTCTTTAGAAGAACCACCTTGATCGTAAGAGATTTAAAAAAATCCCTTGCGCTCTATAGAGACGCACTGGGTATGGTGGTCATTTATGATAAGATTTTGAAACGGCCGCATCCGACCAAGGACGGTGAACAAGATATACGCTTGGTTTTTCTAAAGGCTGTAGATGAATACTATGGTGTCTTAGGTCTTATGGAGTATCAATATGGCGAAGCTGATAAATTAATTGAACCCGTTCGGAAGCAGGGCTTTGCAGTACAAAATTCAATAATGTTGTTCAATACCAATGCTCTCGACGAAAAGTTCCCGATCATAGAACGTACTCCTGGGGTTGAAATTTATAAGCCTCCTACCTTGCGCGAATATCCATCATATGACGGTAAGGGCACGATACGCGTTAAGGTGAGTATCTTTTATGATCCGGATGGTTTTTTAGTTGAATTTAACGAACCACTAGACCCTATAAAAACGAACTAAATCGAAAAATTAATGATTAATAAGGTTAATAGTTAATTAAATTAACTATTTTAGAGAACTCAACAATTAGTAACCTAATAGAAAGTGATTATGAGTGCGCCAGAATTGAGATTGTTCCCAAAACATGCTGGTATTTGGGAAGGTACCTATAAAAGGATAGATGCTGATGGCAAGCTGGTCGACCAATGGAAAAGCCGTTTGACTTGTGCCTTGCTTCCCGATAGAATGTACCATCAGGTCAATGAATATATGTGGGAAGACGGTTTTAAGGAATGCCTGGATTTTGGAATCTGTCCCTTTAATGAAAATAACGAATTGATTTTCGAAAATCCGCGACTATCCGGTAAGGCATGGGAAACGGGACGGAGTATTGTTCTAATTTGGGAATACAAACACAGACCCGGTATGACCCTGTTCGAACAAATAGATTTGATCGGTAATGATGATCACCGAATTCGTGTTTGGAAATGGTCTGAGAACGATATCTTCAATGGAATAACCATGATTGAAGAACGAAAGGTCTGCGGTCAAGATGGTATTGATCCCCAATTTTGGGTTGATTTGCCAAAAAATAGAACCAACGGTCAGGCCTCAAGATCCGATAACTAAAGTCATTGCCTGATACAACTTATTTTTAGTAGAATAAAACACCACACCATATGGGAATGACCATTACAGAGAAGATTATGGCGCGCAGTAGCGGCCGGGATAAAGTAATACCGGGTGAATTGGTTTGGACAGATATACATTCCGTGATGACCATGGATTTTTTAGGACGCCAATGCTTTGATAAATTTAGGTCTTTGGGAAAAACCGAGGTCTTTGATAAAGACAAGGTTATATGCGTCTCAGACCACTTGGTACCACCACCGACACAACGATTTGCAAATATGTTGAATGAATGGCGTGAGGTGGTCAAAGAACACAACATTACTAATTTCTATGACTTGGGTCGGCAAGGTATTGCGCATCAAATTATGGTTGAGCAGGGGCACGTATTGCCGGGTACCATTAGTATTGGAACCGACTCACATGCGAATACATATGGTGCTGTTGGTGCCGTAGGGAATGCCATTGGCGTTACAGATGCGGCAGTTGCCATGGCCACTGGAAAGGCATGGTTTAGAATTCCAAAGTCAGTGAAATTTAATATTACGGGCAAGTGGCAGCCATGGGTAATGGCCAAAGATTTGAGTTTGCATATTATGGGCATGATGCACTGGAACGGCCATTTGCTATATAAGTCATTGGAATTCACAGGACCTGCAATAGAAAGTATGAGTATGGCCGGGCGTATGACACTATGTAATATGACCGTTGATTTAGGCGCGAAAAACGGCATTGTGGCACCGGATGTGATTACGGAAAGATATTTGAGACGAAGAACAAATGACAAATGGGACTTTGTGACCAGCGATGCTGACGCAGCATATGACATGGTTTACGATATTGATATTTCTGACCTGGCACCTACGGTCGCCATGCCGGGCAAACTAGATGATACTGTTACGGTTGATAAGCTCATCGGGACGAAATTCAACAAAGCTTTTGTAGGTACGTGCACGAATGGTCGTTTGGAAGATATCGCAACTTTGGCTGAAATCATGAAAGACAAGCAGGTGCATCGAGATGTGAATATGATTTTGGTGCCGGCAAGCCAAACGGTTTATTTAGAGGCCTTACAAGCTGGGCATCTAGAAACTTTGATTAAAGCTGGTGTGGCCATAGATACGCCTAGCTGCGCTTCTTGCGCTGGGATACATACAGGTGTTGCCGGTGATGGGGATATTGTACTTAGTGCAGGAAACCGCAATATGACCGGGCGCATGGGTAGCCGAAATGCCCAAATATATTTAACGTCGCCTTCTGTGGTGGCCGCCTCCGCCATCAGAGGTGAAGTAACCGATCCACGAACATTCGACATTTAGAATTTCATTGAAAAGAAGAACCTTCATACAAAAATCAGGTGCGGCAGGAATGGCTTTAGGCTTACTGCCCATCTCATGTGCTGATGCCGCTCCTCGCTATGATGCCGAGATTCTAATTCTGGGGGGTGGCCTTGCAGGATTGTACTTGGCGCATCTGCTAAACAAAGCTGGCAAAGAATATCTTGTGTTAGAGGGCAGTGATAGAATTGGCGGGCGAATGTTTTCAAGAGATGATATTGGCCGTGAAGTTGGTGGAAGAGGAATTGGTGATAAGTACACCGAGGTTATGAAGTTGGTCAAGGAATTCAATACCGAGATGATCGATATTACCGACTATATGCGCTCGCCAACAGCAATTTACACTGAGGGCAAGTTGTATGGCACTTGGCCCGACCCCAAAACGAATCCCGCTTACTTGCAATTTACGGCCTTTGCAAAATCTCCTCAATTAACAGCTTTGGATCAATGGTATCAAAAGCCCGATTTTGATGAAATCTATAGCGCGCTCTTAAAGAGAAACGGTTTAACCGAAGAGCAGATCGATTTGGCCAATATCAGTGCCAATTATAATGATATTAGGGAAACCTCGGCAATCAATGCCTATCACAGTTCGGCATTTAGAAAATTCAATGGCTCTGAACGTGTGTTGAATTTTAAAGGCGGCTCGAAGCACTTTATCAATTCTATTGCAACAAGTCTAGACAATCCCGTTAGGACCGATAAAATGGTTACGGCGATTGATGATCGTGATAATGGCGTTACGGTGAGCTGTGCAGACGGTTCAAAATTTCGCTCTAAGAAAGTAGTATCTACCATTCCATTCACCACTTTGCGTGATGTAAAAATGAACCTTTCTTTAAATGACAATCAAAAAAAGGCCATAAGCGAATTGAGTTATACGAATATTACGCAAATACACTTAACACATAGCGAACCATTCTGGGAAGAGGACGGCGCGCCCGTTGATATGTGGACGGACACGCCTTTAGAACGAATTATGAATATGAGCTCCTCACCGACCGAAAAGGAACTGGCATGCTGGGTCAATGGCGCCGGCACGGCATTTTTTGATAACATGTCTGACAAGGAAGTGGCTGATTTTACCATAAAGAAGATCAATGAAATAAGACCGTCCACTAAAGGAAAAATTGGGTATTTAGGACAACAGAACTGGGGTAAATATCCATTTAACAAAGGTGCCTATGTAGAATTTGGTGTGGGCCAGGCGGCTTGGTTCGAAGATATGATCAAGCCAGCTGGGAATATGCATTTCGCTGGCGAGCACACTGCAAAAGAATCTAGAGGAATGGAAGGGGCGGCCGAATCGGCACGCAGGGTTTTTAACGAAATAGTGACTTAAAATATAATTCATGATAAAAGGAACATGTTGGGTAGCGGATGACTATGTCATGGCATACGATATTATTACTTCTGACCATTGGACATCAGCAATTGACCCTGAAGAAAATAGCAAAATTGTAATGTCGGGCGTAAAGGAAGAATTCAACAAGATAAACGGATTCAAGGACAAAGGGTTTACGTTTATTGTAGCAAATCATAACTTTGCAGGGGGTGGAAAATCCATTGAACATGTGATAGCCGGATTGATGGGCGCGGGTATTCAGGCAGTTTTTGCGACAAGTTTCGCACGTTTGCAGTTTCGCAATGCCATCAACTATGGCCTTCCATTCGTAACTTCTGATGATGATATGCATCTGGGTTGTGACACCGGTGATGAGTTGGAATACGATGCGGACAAGGGTATTATAAAGAATCTAAGCAAAGGCACCGAATTTACCTCGGTACCTGCTGCACCTTTCGTTTCTAAGGTTGCCGAGGCTGGCGGCTTAATGAACTTTGTGCGGGATAAAATCGCCAAAGGCGAACCGATTCGCTAACTAGTTCACATTTAACATCAATTTTCGGCCATAATCGGCCCTATTTTAATATCTTAATGAACTCTTCTTTCTACGGCGTTTTCCGCAAAATTTATGGGCAATGTTTGAGACAAAATGGTGTTTTTAATGATTAACATGGTTAATTATTAATAATGTTAACTATTTTTTGTAAATTGTTCCATTGAAACGAAATTGGACTGAATAATTCGTGTATAATCGTATGGCCATTGGTTTAACCCCTTTCTTCAAAAGTTGTGATAACCAATTCCAACAAGCCAAAGCAATAGAATTATATGAAAGAAAACCAACTTAAGAAAAGAATACAAGAAGGAAAGGCCGGTCTTGGGGTAATTTCCCCTACCATCGACCCCACCATTTGTGAATATATAGGCCTCCTGGGAATGGATTTCTATATGATCGACGGGGAGCATGGTGCAATCAGCGCCTCCGATATCACCAATATGGTGCGGGCATGCGAGCTAAGAAATACAACACCACTTGCTAGAATACGAAGTGTAGACGCCAAATTGATTTTACAGTATATGGATGCTGGCATTATGGGTGTAATGATGCCCACGATAGATAATGCAGACGATGTCAAAACTTTGGTAGAAGCTATTAAATATCCGCCGATGGGGAAACGAGGACTGGGTCCTGTTCGTGCTTCAGATTATATGCAAGGACCTATGAACCAGGCAGATTATGTTTCTTTTGCAAACGAACAAACCTTGGTAATGCCACAGATTGAATCGTTGGAATGTGTTAAGAACTTACCCGAATTGTGTAAGATTGATGGTGTGGATGGTTTTATCATTGGCCCAAGAGATTTGGCCATGTCTATGGGATATTACGATGGTCCGGCGCACGAAGAGGTCAGAAAAGTATTGGATGAGATCTTCGACACGATTCTAGAGTCTGGAAAATGGTTTGGTACTGTTGCAGGAAATGCTGAAGGTGCCGAAGCTTTAATAACTAAAGGGGCCTCTATGGTTATGAATTCCGTACAAGGTTTGATCAAGACTGCGGGCAGTGCTTTTCTTAAAGCAAGAAAATAAACTCAAATAATAAAAACAAAACTATGTCAGCACTAGTTGTTTTATTCAATTTAAAGGATGGAAATGCCAAAGAGGCGTATGAGCAATGGGCCAAGGATACCGATGTTCCTACAGCGTCGAAAATGACATCGGTTGATGATTTTAAAGTATTTCGTTTAGGTAATATCATGGGCACCGATAATCCTTCTCCCTATCAGTATTGCGAAGTTTTACAGATTAACGATATGTCAAAGCTTGGTGAAGAAGTTGGTTCAGAGGCCATGAAAAAAGTGGCGACTGAATTTCAAGGATTTGCAGATAATCCAATGTTTATCATTTCGGAACAAATCGCTTAAATAGTTTCTTACCATGTATAATTTGAAAGGAAAAACGGCAATTGTAACTGGTTCGGGTCGTATTGATGGCATAGGTGAGGCAATTGTTTTAAAACTGGCCGAACTGGGATGCGATGTAGTGGTCTCGGATATTGGTAATGCACAGGGTGAAAACTTTAGCGAAGAACACATTGGCACCACCGATGATATGGAGACTATAGTAAAAAAGGCCAAAAATAAAGGTGTAAATGCCTTGGCCATTGTTTGTGATATTCGCTTTGAGGACCAAGTTGCGAACCTTGTGGCCAAGACGTGCAGTGCCTTTGGAAGTGTCGACATTATGGTCAACAATGCCGGGGTAGGATATATTATGGAACCCTTTACTGAATTTAAAGAGGACAGTTGGGATGCTGTACTTGATGTGAACCTTAAGGGTGCCTTTTTGTGTTCCAAGCATGCTGCAATTCAAATGATAGCCCAAGGTAAGGGAGGGTCAATAGTTAATATCGCGAGCCAAGCTGCTAAATCGGGGTTTCCGTTTGCGGCCGCCTATACTGCTTCAAAACATGGTATGATCGGTTTAACAAGGTCTAATGCCGTGGAACTAGGTGAATATAAAATTCGTGTAAATGCTGTTTGTCCGAATCACATTACCACGGGCTTAGGTCATTGGCAGAATAAATTCTTCAGTGACAAGTTGGGTCTTGAATATGACGATTACCTTCAACGTATCGTCGACAAGAACCCTTTAAAAAGAACTGGTCTTGTTGAGGATATAGCAAAAGCCGTCGCCTTCTTGGCATCGGATCAGGCAGACTATATTACCGGGGAAGCAATGAATGTTTCCGGGGGGGAGGAGTACCACTAAAAAATACAGAATACTTGAATTTATAAAATGAAGTTAGGGATAGACATTGGGGGAACATTTACAGATTTTGTATTGTTCGATGACAATAGCAACAAGCTCTATTTTGCTAAAACATTGACAACCTATCCAGACCCTACTGTTGGGATATTCAATGGTGTAAAGGAGTTAGAGGATAAGTTTGGTTTTCCGGTCAAAAATATAGACGGTATTGTTCATGGCACTACTTTGGTTACTAATGCCGTAATCGAACGAAAGGGAGCTAAGACTGCTTTTATTACGACAAAGGGATTTGAAGATGTCCTTGAGATCGGTCGCGAAATGCGATATGATATTTATGACATTTTCTTGACCATGCCGAAACCATTAGTGCCTAGAAATCTGCGAATGGGTATCTCTGAACGTGTCGATATTCAAGGTAATATCGTAACCCCGATGGATGAAGGTGCCTTGAAAGATTTGGCCGAAACCTTGAAACAAAATGGTATCGAGGCGGTCGGGGTCTGTCTTTTGAATTCATTTGCCAACACTGGTCATGAACAGGCCATTGGCAAGTATTTGGCGAAGCACGTGCCAAATATGTATTACAGCCTGTCCTCGGAAATCATGCCCGAAATTCGTGAGTACGAGCGTAGCTCTGCCACGGCAATGAATGCTTATGTGCAACCTATTACCGATAAATACCTAAAGGATTTCGAAACGCAGCTCATGGCATCCGGCTTCGAAGGAAATATCAATATTATGATTTCCAGTGGTAGATTAACCACCATTGATGGTGCACGTAAATCACCCATTCATTTGCTCGAATCAGGACCTGCAGGCGGTGCCATGGCAGGGGTGTTTTTCGGCAAGCATCTTGAAGAGGATAATTTGTTGTGTTTTGATATGGGTGGCACCACGGCCAAGGCCTGCGTAATTTATGAAGGACAACCAGAAATTACGAACCATTTCGAAGCGGGGCGTGTAAAGAGATTTAAGAAAGGAAGTGGCCTTCCGGTGCGTATTCCAGTGATAGACTTAATCGAAATAGGTGCCGGTGGAGGAAGTATAGCTCGAGTCAACAATATTGGTCTACTTACAGTTGGCCCAGATTCCGCATCTTCAGATCCAGGTCCGGCCTGTTACAATTTAGGAGGGGAGAACCCAACCGTAACCGATGCTGATTTAGTATTGGGATACTTAAATGCTGACTATTTCCTCGGCGGTGAAATGAACTTAAGTATTGAAGCTGCTCGGCAAGCTATTGAGACCAAGTTGGCTAAACCACTGGGGATATCAATAGAAGAAGCCGCCTTGGGCGTGCATAAGATCGTCAATGAGAATATGGCGAACGCAGCAAGAGTTCACGTTCTCGAAAAAGGTATGGATCCACGGCATTTTAATATGATAGGTTTTGGAGGGGCTGGTCCTGTTCATTCTTTCGGCGTTGCAAAGTTGTTAAATGTAAACAAGCTTATTATACCAGTTGGGGCCGGAGTCACATCTGCCCTAGGCTTTTTGGTGTCACCAGTGGCAAGCGAGAAAATTCACAGCCATATTTCAGAATTGAATTCGTTGGATTGGAACGAGGTCAATACGTTCCTTGCTGATATGGAGACTGATGGATATGGTTTTTTGGCCAATTCCGGAATCGATGAAAAAGATGCAACCGTTAAGCGTGTGGTTGAAATGCGATACTACGGTCAAGGTCATGAAATTACAATAGAACTTCCTGAAGGTTTATTAAGTGAAAATGACTTGGAGGAAATTAAAAGACGATTTATCAAAGAATACGAATTTCGTTACAATCGCTCTATTGAAGGTATGCACATGGAAATGGTAACCTGGCGTGTTGTGGTTCAAGGCCCTATACCTGAGATGAAAGTAGAACAATTTTCAACGTCCAAAGGGAACGAAGAAGGGTACAAGGGCACGAGAAAAGTTTTTTTTGAAGAAACCGGGTATTTAGATTGCCCTGTTTATGATCGATATGCTTTGCAACCGAATGAAAAATTTGATGGCCCGGCAATCATTGAAGAAACAGAAAGTACTACCGTAGTTGGCATCAATAGCGCTGTACAGGTAGATGCTGACAAAAATATCCTTATCGATTTACATCATTAGTATGACCTATGATATTCTTATAGTTGGTGCAGGAACAGCAGGGATGAGTTGCGCAATTACCGCCGCAGAACGGGGATTAAAGGTTGGGGTAATTGAAAAATCAGACCATGTTGGTGGTGCCTTGCACTGGTCGGGAGGCCATATGAGTGCAGGTGGAACGCGACTTCAAAGAGAGAAGGGTATTGAAGATTCGATTGAGAAACACCTTGCTGATATTTATCGGATAAACAATAAATCTGGTGACTTAGACTTAGTCGAAAAGGCCGTAAAGGAAGCACCAAAAACCATTGCGTGGCTAGATGACCTCGGAATGCAATGGTCTCCCGAATGCCCACGCATTATTTATGGGCATGTTGCCTATGATACGGCACGAACCATTTATGGGCCCGAAAAGGCGTTGAGTATTCTAAAGGTATTGCTGCCCAAATGGAAAGCGCAAGTTTCGAATGGTAGCATCGAATGCCATCTTGAAAATACGTTCGTAGGATTAGGAAAAACCGATGGGCGATATGACACTGTAATTTGTACTGCAGAAGATAAAGAAGTACGTTTTCGAGGAAAGAATATTGTAATCACTTCGGGAGGCTATGGAAGCAATCCGGCCTATTTTCAACAAAAACATCCAGGTATTCCCTTGGTAAGTTCATGTTATCCAACAGCCACGGCAGATGGTCATGTAATTTTGGAACAACAAGGAGGACAATTTCGTTTTGGGGAATTTCATCTTCCAAGTTTGGGAGGAATGGAAGAGGAGGAAGGCAGCGGCCGTGTTGATTTCAATAAGGCATGGGCCATGGTTTTGACCTCAGTATATAGACAACCTCGAGATATTTATGTAAATGCCCTTGGAGAACGATTTATACGCGAAGATGAGGCGAACCCCGAAATTCGTGAGTTGACGACAATGCAACAGCCCGATTGGTGTTTTTGGGTCGTCTTTGATGAAATGGCATTAAATGCACCTGATGAAAACGGTAATCACAATCCGATAATAATTGGCAGAACGGTAGCGGAAATGAAAGAAGAGGCTAGAAAAGAGAATGCATTGTGTATGGCAGGCTCTATAGAGCAATTGGCAGAAAAAACAGGACTTCCTGCAGATAACTTATTAAAGACCATTTCTAATTATAATGACATGGTACGAACAAAAATAGATCCTGATTTTGGTCGAAACTATTTGGAACATCCTATTGCACAAGCACCATTTTATGCCTTGAAGGTACATGCCTCAGTGCTGGTCACCTTCGGTGGTATAAAAGTGAATAGTGAATTGCAGGTTTTGAATGCGGAAGGTAATCCTATGCCTGGGTTATATGCTGCAGGTGAGGTTTTAGGACTTGGTGCTACCAGTGGAAGTTCATTTTGCAGTGGAATGGCCATTACGCCCGCATTGGGTTTTGGAAGAGTATTGGGAAGAACCTTATCATAATTTGTTTAGGCCTACTAATTTTTGTGTGACAGGTCGTTTTTTTAGGGAATATGGTCGTTTTTGGCCAATATTTTCACATGTAAAATTCGTTTAGACACAAAAATTAGTTAACTTAGTTAACTAATTTTAAATCATGCTACATACAGCTACAACTTTTGATCCTATAGCCCTGAGCATACTTTGGTCCCGACTCATTAGCATTGTAGATGAAGCGGGCACAACCTTGCAACGCACTTCCTTTTCGACCGTTACCCGCGAAAGCAATGATTTTGCCGTAGTATTGATGGATAGGAAAGGACGTTCAATTGCGCAGTCAAGTGTATCGGTTCCTTCTTTTTTAGGCGTATTGCCCATTTTAACGAAAGCACTATTAAAGGACTACTTTCCTGAAGATACATGGAAAGAAGGAGATGTGGTCATGACAAACGACCCCTGGTTGTGCGCGGGTCACAAGCCGGATATTGGTATTGTTTCTCCAATTTTTTATAAAGAAAGCCTCATCGGATTTATTGGCACCATAGCGCATTCCCCTGATATGGGAGGGCAACTTTGGGGTGCAGGAACCCGCGACCTGTATGAAGAGGGTTTAATGGTACCTCCAACAAAGCTAATTGCCGAAGGGAAGCCAAACGAAACTCTTTTCAATATTTTAGAACATAATGTACGTGCGGCAGACCAAACTATAGGGGACATAAGAGCCCAAGTCGCGGCAAATGACCAAGGAATCAAATCTTTGATGAAGTTGATGGAAGAAAATGACTTGATCGACCTTCAAGATTTGGCAGATGCTGTTATCAATGCTTCTGAAAAAGCTATGCGTGAAGCATTATCGGCTGCACCAGATGGCAGTTATAACTATGCCTATGATACAGATGGTGATGGTCTGGGAGAAGGCTGTCATTTTGAAATTACAATTACCATTAAAGGCGACGAAATCGTTGCCGATTATACAGGTACATCGGGAGCTCATTATATGAGTATCAATGCTGTTTTGAACTATGCATTTGCATATACGGCCTATCCGATTAAATGCGCTTTCAGCCCAGATGTTCCGAATAACGATGGATCTTTTTACCCAATAACAGTGACTGCCCCGGAAGGTTGTTTGGTGAATGCACAAAAACCATCTCCGTTAGGAGCACGTAACGTAACTGGTAATATGCTCCATTCCGTAGTATTCGGGGCTTTGGCAAAAGCAGTTCCGAATCAAGTACAGTCTGATTGTGGGAGTGCTTGTTGGTGCATCGTTTTAAACGGCGAGCATAAGGGAAAAGAGTTTGTGGAGTACTTTTTCTTGAACGGTGGGTATGGGGCTAGACCCAATATGGATGGTGAACATGTATTGAGCTTTCCCACCAATGTAGCCAATGTGCCAATCGAGGTATTGGAAACCGATGTGGCAGTTCTTGTAACAGAAAAATCACTTGTGCCGAATTCGGCAGGAGATGGGGAGTATAGAGGAGGCCTCGGACAACGTTTTAGTTTTAAGAACATTGGCGATAAGCCCATTAATGTTTCAATGGTGGCCGAAAAGACCGTAACCTCCGCGAAGGGAATATTAGAGGGAAAGGATGGTCAAATGGGATCTGTGAAAATAATTCCGGAACGAGAATTTCCGTCCAAGGGATTGGGAAAATTGCACCCGGGGGAAGAGCTGATTTTAACCCTACCCGGTGGTGCCGGATATGGTAATCCATCAAACCGTGATCAAGGGGCGATTGAACAAGATAAAATTTTAGGATATATTAGTTAAAAAAGGAAACTATGAGCGTACGAAACTTACCTCCAGTGTATAATAAGATAGCGCAGCATGCTGTTTTTCCGAAGATGAATCATGATGAAAGAGCCAGATATAATTTTCTTGCGAATTTGAACAAACACTTGGCACATGTTTCACAAGGCAATAAAACAGCCTTTGAAAACCGTGTAGAGCCAAAGTTTGAACAGGAGCACGGAAGAAAAATGGCTAGTACTGAAGAATTGAAAGAAGCAATAAGCAAAGATGCCCATTACCAGGTATGGTCTTCGCTTAGACGCAGTACGATGGAAATGAGGCAACAGGCAGGGCGTTCCATAGTTCTGCGACAGGCAGAAGAATTGCGAGATAAGGTAAGAGCACTAAATGAGGGTAAGGATTCTCTGGTTCTTGACGACTCCGTTGAGGTACCTCCCTATTTGTTGGCCTGCGATAACCATATCATGCCTGGGAGTTATCATACAGAGCTGATCGAAGACGATGTTACTCCTGCTGCCAACTACGATACAGGTCTCTTTGTAACAACCGCCGGACTCTTAGGGCGCTACAGTGATGGGGGAGGAAAGGCAATTGTTAGTTGGGTGAAAAAAACTTATCCCGACTTTAGTCCGAAACGAATTTTAGATATCGGTTGCGGAATGGGGCACAATGTACTGCCTATTGCCAAGGCTTTCCCAGATGCCGAGGTGATCGCCATAGATACAGGCGCTCCTATGTTACGATATGCCCATGCCCGGGCCATGGATTTGGGTATTACAAATGTTAAGTTCATGCAAATGGATGCCGCTAAAACCACCTTCGAAGATGAATCTTTTGACTGGGTACAATCTACTATGTTCTTTCACGAAACCGGAGGAAAATCTATTTACAAAATTATGGATGAGGTATACCGTGTGCTCAAACCCAAAGGACTAACCTTGCATATTGAGCAACCTCAGTACACCGATGATATGAGTTTGTTCGAGAAGTTCATACGCGATTGGGATGCCCTTAATAACAATGAGCCTTATTGGTCTAAGATGCATGATATAGAACCTATTGAATTAATGTCGTCTTCAGGTTTTCGAGAAGAGGATTTTATGCAAATTGGAGCCAAGGCTGAAAACGATTTGGACGATGGTTCTGAAAAAGCCGATGAACCGGAAGATCACGGGCGCTCACCTATTTGGAATGTATTTGGTGCTATTAAAAATTAAAACGATGGGAGAAAAAATTGATTACATAAAATTAGCCTCAAACAAACCAAAGGGCAAGCGACCTTATTTTCATGACGATCCTGCGGTAGAGCGCGTCTTGAACATTACCATGGCCATTGCTGGAGAATTGGCCGTGATGCGCGAAAGAATGGATAGTATTGAGCGTTTGTTGGAGAAAAAAGGCAGTATTTCCCGTGAGGAAATAGAAACTTTTGTTCCAGAAACAAAGGAGCAAGAAGAACAACGGCAAACTTGGCATGCCGAATACATCGGTCGTATTCTGCGTATTGTTCAACAAGAGCAAGAAGAATTGGAGAATCCTGATAAGTCGATGGAAGAAATTGCGAATGACATCAATGAAATGTAATGGAATTACAGAAGCGAATACATAGGTTTTGGAATGCAATTTCTGCTCACGATATTGCTGAAATAAGCAAGGGTTACTGCCCTGATGAAGGCACTTATGTGGTTTTGGAAGGACCACGCTTGGCCACCAAAGGTTTTCAAATGATCATGAAAGGATGGGGAGACTTCGTTACCTCCTCTATTGCTCTTAATAAAATCATCTGGACCGAGGGCCCCTATGAAGAAATTGTTGGAGATATGGGATGGATTAGTGGGGTAACCGATTTGTATATTTCGGTAGGAGAAAAGGAAATCATGACGACGTTTCGATCGTCATTCGTGATGAAGAAAGTAGATGGAGATTGGAAAATACGACACGAGCACGTTTCGGCCGCACACCCCGACCCTTATGGTGTTGGCGATTGGCTAAAAAAAGAGAATTAACCAAAACCAAGAGTTAATGATGCCCATTAAAGGAAAAGTGTTAGGACTAATTTTTTTGATGGGTTTTTTGTTGGCAAAAAGCCAAGAGAAAAAAGAAAAAGTAAATGCCAGCTCTCCCGCTATGGGTACCTCCTCAAAAACAACCATAAAGCGGACGGTAAACACCGTAGAGCCAGACCGAAAGTTTTCATATCCTGAACGTGAATTAGATTACCTAATGCAAATTTGGGAAGGGGAATATGACAATAGTGAGCAGCTAAGCATCGATAAGATGCAGCAGAAACAAGGACAGAAACCCAAACACCTTAGGGTTCATTCTTCCGTAAGACAATTTCAGAATTCGAATTTCGGGGTGGCAGCTGTTTATGTGGAGGAATATCAGAATAACGATCCAACCAAGATCACCAGGCAATGCATTTATCAGCTGCTGCCAGATGATACCGAAAAAGCACTACGAACCAAAGTATTTCATTTTAAGAACAGAAGACCCATTCTTGCCTCAGGTGAAAATTTTGATAAAATTTCTAAGTTAACACCCAAGTCGGCTGAACTTGTCGAGGGGTGTGAGCTAATGCTCAGACGCGAACATAATGGATTTCTTGCCAAAACGATTGACAAGAATTGTAACCAGAATCCTGGTAATTCTTCAGAGACGATCGACTATCAAATGCGAATTTCGGAAGATATATTTGGTTTTCAAGAAGTACGGTACAACTCAGGTTTACGCATGGCAGATGATGAACAAATTAGCGAGTATAAATTGGAAAAAGCCCGCTGTTTCACCTGTATGTTGGATTTTCCCAATAAAACGAACGGCAGACCCACAATTACGGAGCACTATATTGATATCTATGACCAAGGGGGTACTTTTGAATTTGAATATCCTGATGGTAGAAGTATGCTATTTGGAATGACGAACACCTGGTCGTTTGGAATGCATAGAGAAACATTCGTAATCTACATAATTGATAAGGCGACCCAAAAAACCTTGATCTATTCATGGGGTAACCCCGGAGCCGATCGTATTGGTTTTAATCCAGGGTGGATTCGTGCTCAATGTGATTTGAAGACTCCACGGAATGTAAAATTACAGAAAGAGCTACGGCCAGGTTCTTAAGAGATATGCTGTCTGTAGTATTGATATAATTGCTCTGGCCCAGCTCCAAGAAGGTTTTTCAAATGAATTATCCCAAAGTGGTACTGTAAGGCCAACATTCCCTTTTTCTCATATCTACGCGCCGAGGTTTTGACGTATTGCGATAATATCTTAAACCGGGTATGTGCGTACAAACGCCCTATAAATTCATTGTCCTCATAGACTTGATACGCCTCATTAAAGCCGTTTAATCGTTCAAATAGATTCTTGGTGATGAACAAGGATTGATCACCTCCCCGACATAGTTTAAGGTTTAAGCGAGAGAACCAAGCGAAAAACCTAAGAAATCTACTGCTGCTATCGAACCTCATTTGAAAACACCCGGCCTCGAACCCTTTTTCAATAGCTTTAACTATACTGCTATCAAAATGCAATGGTGGTAAGGTATCTACATGAAGAAAATAGAGTATATCCCCTTTGGCGCATTGCGCACCTGCGTTCATTTGTTTTGCCCTGCCTGTTGATGAGGAAATTACCTTGGCCCCTGTTTTTTGTGCAACCGCTACAGTGTTGTCTGTACTCCCCCCATCTACTACTATTATTTCTTTAAGAAACGATACAGCACTACTTTGATGAAGGTGTTCGATGGTAGTTTCGATGGTACCTTCTTCATTGAGAACGGGGATAATGATACTTATTTTCAAATCTAGGGGGACTCGTTTAGACGCCAGTCGTAATCTTTATAAGTGATTTTAGTAGTTGGCAATAGTTTTATGTTCGAATACGTATTCAGATAGTTCTTCAACGTGCCTTTGGTTGTAAAATCTTTTTTGAACCATTTAAAGATTTCCGAAATTTCTACTACCTGTTCTGTAATCGCGTTTCGCTTAGGGTCATTGACAAATGCCCTCGCTGCAGTTTCCAATTGGGTTTCCATGGTACTGGCCTTAAAGGCTTCGTTCAGTAGGCGAGGACAGGAATAGGAAGCACAGTTGATGGCAAAGTGTATTCGTGGTTCGTCCATCTTACGTAAAATTTTGTGTTCTATATCGCCTAAGGAATACTTAGAATTGCCGACCGTTACCCAATTTTTGTCCCATGGTCTACTAATATCCTTAATGCTCTTTAAGGGGTAATTTTCAAGTATCAGATGCACGGTCCCTGCATTATATAAATTTATATAATAGGCCAATCTTTCATTTTTTTCGGCAGTTGAAGCAATCGGATTTTGTCCTAATTCCTTTAGATATGACGTTAGCTTTTCCTTGTCTTTGGCAAAGGCCTTGTAATCAACATCTCCCTGTTGGTCCACATGCTTTTTCAAGAGGGCATCCCACTCTGAATGATCTATTTTCATCGCAATGGTGTTACTTTGGGTCTTAGGCTGCCCAGAGCAGGAGAGAAACAGAAATATGAAAATAAAGTACTGCATACTTAAGTATTGCGCAATCGTATTGGATTGTCAAATATTTGAACGAATACCGTTAACAACAGCCACCACCATCGTAATGCCAAGTACTTTCGCTCACATGAATCTGGTCGCTCGCTTGGGCCAATGCAGCAGCGGTCTTGTCACAAACGGCCAAGGGTTGATTTTGCACTAAAATATGACCTTTCTTATCATCAAAATATTCGTCATCCCCGTAATAGATAGCAGTCTTACCGGTAAACATACAGGGGCCATCTTCTGGCATGGGGTCTTTGATAGCTGCAATTTCTATCGATTCGATAAAGATCAGTTCATCGGTAGGGTAGTGGTTGGGCGATAATACCCGATACGATTTTCTTGCTCTTATCTCAATGGTGCCAAAACCGGCATCGGTCAGCACTTTTACATAATCTTTGATGGGAATGCTTCCGCTTAGGCATAAGGCGCGTAATCTATCATCGTTTCGCAAGGTGTCGTTCATGGGCTGCTCACATGTGGGATCACTCATTACAAGTCGCCCGTGTGGTTTTAGAACGCGGTACATTTCGGCAACGGCTTTTTTCAAATCTTCCATTTTGAAGATATTGAACAAACAGTTCTGTGCCGCTACATCAATACTTTCATCCGCTACGGGCAGATTAAGTGCATCTCCTTTCACGAGGTTTACGAACTCGCTTTTGAACCAATCGTTCTCGATTTCGGCGATTTTAAAATTTTGTCGGGAAGCCTCAAGCATTTCATCAACGACATCAATACCGGTTACACCTCCTTTTTGTCTTGAAAAGTATGCGAATTGCAACAATTCCATTCCCCCTCCAACGCCAACATAAAGCACTTTTGGGTTGTTGACCAAATCCTGGGCAGACACCGTGCTTCCACAGCCATAGTTCATTTCTTGCATTATGGTGGGGATAGACAATCCTGGGAATTGCCAAATCGGGTTTGTAGTGCAGCAAAGACCTACATCAGGTGTTAAGGCCGCCTCTTTATAAAGATCATTGGTCGCTTCTAGATAACTCATGTAAATTTTTTAGTACCGCCGAGGCGGATATTTGACTAAATTTCTTTGATCAATTCTTTAAATAGCTTGACCATTTTTGGCTCTGTTGCTCCGGCTATTGATATAATCTCCTCAATATTAACCGGTTGCAAATTTTCTGGATCACATTCATCTGTTAAGACAGATACAGCTATAATAGGTAGTCGTAAATGATTGGCAACAATTACTTCTGGCACTGTACTCATTCCCACAGCATCTGCTCCGATGATCTTTAGCATGCGATATTCAGCTCGGGTTTCCAATTGGGGTCCGACGACCGAAGCATAAACCCCCTCTTTGAGATTTATATTTTCCCGTTCGGCAATGGCGAGTAATTTGTTCCGCATTTGCCTGTCATAAGGTTCTGCCATATCGGTAAATCGATCTCCGAATTCAGCTACATTCTTGAAGGCCAAGGGAGAGCTGCCTTGTAGGTTGATGTGATCCTCGATCAGCATCATATCCCCTTTTTTAAAATCGAGGTTGATCGCACCGGCAGCATTTGAAATAAACAGTTTTTTGATTCCCAATTGGTGCATGACGCGTATCGGGTAGGTCACGTCCATTAGGTCATATCCTTCATAAAGGTGAAAACGACCTTGCATGACCACCACTTTTTTTCCTTGAAAATTGCCGTACAACAGTTTGCCCGTATGAAATTCCACTGTGGCCAGTGGAAAGAACGGAATGTGATTGTAGTGTGCTTCAATAGGGTCTTCGATTTCATCGACCAACTTGCCGAGACCGGTACCCAGAACAATCCCTATTTCGGGGGCCTCGAAGCCACGCCCGACCAAATAAGCAGCGGATTCGTCTAATTGCTTTTGTGTCATTCTTTTAAGTGTTTTAGAAAAGGTTCGAAAACTTCAATTTCCACGATATCCTCATAAACATCTACGTCATTTCGAACTTCTAACAAATGTACTTTTTCATTTTCTAAATCTGCCAAGGTCTTTTCCAAAACCTGCTCAGTGCCCCAATTTTTGTTTTCAAAGACATTCTTGCGAAAAGAGGTCATGCCTAGGAGATAATACCCGCCATCTTCAGCCGGGCCTATTACAAAATCATTATCGTTCAAAACCGAAAATGCTTTTTTTAAATCGCTGGTGGTCAAATCGTGGATATCACTTCCGATGACACATATTTTTTCATAGCCATTGGCGAAGCCCTCCTTGAAAGCATTGGCCATTCGTATTCCTAAATCCTCCCCAAATTGAATTTTCTTATCAAAAATTGAATTCTCCCAGATATCATGTTCCCATATTTCCTCAGAATACCATACTTGTTTTGCCGTATGCAGATTTCTGCTGATCTCGGCGGTATGTTGTAGCAAAAACTTATAAATTTCAAGCGCACTTTCGTTTCCAATTGTAGCCGCCAATCGCGTTTTACATTTCCCCAATTCTGGGTTGCGGGTAAAGATCAATAATAGATTTTTTTGAATGCCCTTTTGATAGTGAACCGTTTTTTTGTCGAATTCTTTTTTAAAAGGATTTATTATGCCCATGGTATGTGTAAATGGTTTATAGAAGAATTCAGCTAAAGCTAATCAACGGCTAACACCTTATTTGCCGGAGCTTCATATACTTTAATCCCCTTATAATATTTACTTTCTCATTAAAACCATCGAGATGAGGAAAACCAGATACATAAACATTTTCTCCTTTACCAAATGCATATTTCACTGCTAATTTCTTATGAATTTTAGTTTCATAAAAGTTCATCCAAGTTAAGTTAACCAAATTATTATTATATCCATAATCGTATAGTGTATCTATTC
>CALIJE010000017.1 GCA_938017825.1 uncultured Flavobacteriaceae bacterium | reverse complement strand
TATAATTTCGTTCACAGCACTATCGCGAATTTCTGGTCAAGTGGTTTCCGCAGAGGTCCGGCCCTGCGCATAGATAACGAGATTAATCTATCCACAGGATCAACACTGCAAGGCGATCTGGTCGACGCCTCTTTTCTGAATTGTATTATTTCGGGAAGTGGTTTAAAAGAACTTGAATTGGTAAACAATGGTAATAACAGCTTCAATTTTTCATTTGATTCGAGTATGATTCAGTTTGAAGGTGCTACCGACAACCCGTTGTTGGATTTTACGAATACCGCCTACTACAATTCTATTTTTCTAAACGAAAATGCAGTATTTAAGGATGCTGTGCAGAACGATTTTCGTTTAGGCCCCGATTCATTCACAATCGATAAGGGACAAGCTGAAGGGGCGCTACTAGTACCTTTAGATATCCTTGGTGTAGACAGAACCTTAACTCCCGATTTAGGGGCTTTCGAATTCGACCCACAGGACTAATTCGCACAAAAACACCTTTCATAAAATTATTCGATTCTTCCTTCTATCTATATCTGATTAAGCCAAATTTCCTCTAATGACGAACACAGCGCTTTGAACGAAACTACCTGATTCTTTAAGTCGGATAAAATCAGTCTTTTGTACGAAAATGCCTTCGACAGATTAAAACTTTAACGTTTGAGTCAAAAAACCCTAATAATTCTATAGAAAATCACTAATTCAAACTTAGATACTATTCCTAATTTGCAGACTTAAACCCTCGAGACATGCACTTCTCATATCTCATTTTAAATTTAAGCGCTAGTAGTAGCCTTAAGCTCAGAGGATTCATGAATCAATATTCCGAATTCGAGTTTTCGGGTAGATATCTGACTGTTAGGGATGCGGTAAGCGGTGTCTTACGGTTACGACCCGATTTGATTTTTCTTGACCTTGACAATATAAGTTTCAACGGTTTTGAAATGCTAACTAAACTTCATCAATATGTGCAAGAACTTCCCCGAATAATAGCCTTGTCAAAAACCAGGCAGCACGCTTATGAGGCCATCAAACTTGAATGTTTTGATTACTGGCTGATGCCCTGGGATGAACTCGATATTTTAAAGTCGATCATGCGTTTGAAAAAAAAACTAAACACCAATAGCAGGCCAAAAAAATTATGTCTAAAGTCACACAGAGAATACCATTATGTTGATACCGACGAGATTTTATACCTAAAAGCCGATAATAACGCAACTGATGTCTACATGGCCGATGGCCGGAAAATCAATGCTTATAAAAGTCTTAAAAAATTTGAACAGCGCTTACCTGAAAATTTCGTTAGGGTACATCAAAGTTATATGCTTAATACCAAACATGTGGAACGCATTAATTACGGAAAGGCTATTTGTAGCTTAAAAGGTCAAAAACTGCAACTACCATTTTCAAAGACATATAAGGAGAATATTGATGGACTAAAACGAAGACTAACAAAAGAGTCGATTTCATCATTTTTATAGGATAATTCTCACAAATATGATGTGATTACCCTTCATACTGTACTACCTACCCCCAACAGGCCCTTTATGCCCCTTCCCGCAGGCCTACTTTTTTAGATTTGAAAGTATGTTTATTAACCCTTAAACTATATAAAATGAAAAAGTTAACAATTATTGCAGCAGTAGTAGCGTTGAGCCTTGGCTTATATGCGATGAACACATCAGAAGATACAAAAGAGTACGAAGTCAATATGCATTTTGCCACCGATGGTGAGGACTCGGATGACGGAGCAAGAGATTCAATGGCCTTCTCCGACGGTGAAGACTCGGATGACGGATCAAGAGATTCAATGGCATTCACAGATGGGGAGGACTCGGATGACGGTTCAAGAGATTCAATGGCCTTCACGGATGGTGAGGACTCGGATGACGGAGCAAGAGATTCACTGGTATTCACCGATGGGGAGGACTCAGATGACGGAGCAAGAGATACTCTAGCATAATACGTTTAAAATTCCTACAAAAATTAAAAAGCCCAAGCAGCAATTTGTTGGGGCTTTTTTTTATCTTGCCTGCATGCAAGTAGGTAAATTTTTAGGCATTTTAGTTAGCATACTTTCTGTCTTGCTTCTGTGCAATTGCACTAAGAAAACAAGGAGCCTAAACACTACGCAATCTGCTCAAAAAGATGTTGATAGCATCTCGTACTGGCTTTCCAAAAAAAATGCCCCAGATATCACCTCCTATCAAGACCGGCTGAAGAAGGCACTGATCGCTGTTGAACGAGAATCGAATGATAGTATAAAGATCAAATACACATCGAAGCTATCGTTGGCCTTTAGCAAATTCAATGATTACAAATTTTTTGAAAGAGCCAATGGCATGGCGCTTAACGTGGCAACGAGGTTACCTGATTCTACAAAAATTGCCGAAGCCCATTGGGATGCTGGTACATTTTTTAAAAAAATAGGGGTCATTGATAGTTCATATTACCATCACTTTAAGGCCCATAAAATATTTGACGCTAAGCATGATAAGTTCCTTTCTGCACGGATGTTGCTAAATATGTCCGATAACCTTCAAACGATAAAGGATTTTGCTACCGCGGAAACCTATGCCATACAAAGTGTAGAAATCCTAAAGTCAATGAAGCTGGATGTAGAGACCGACAGTTTGCCTGTTGACTATTCAGAACGTCTGTTCAATGCCTTTAACACCTTGGGAATTAATTCCAACAACCTAAAAGACTATGGCAAAGCTTTAGACTATTATCAACAGGCAAAGGAGTATTTAAACGAAATTCCGAATAACGACATATTATGGGCACGTTATGTACACAATATCGGAGCGGTATATAGGGATTCGGGTGACTACAAGACCGCTGTCGAACAATTTTTCGAAACGATCAAGATTGATAGCCTGTATGAAAAAAAGGCCAAATTGTATGCCACGGCCTTAAACAACTATGCCCATACCAGCTTAAAACTAGGGGATACCGCAGATGTTGAAAAAAACATCAAAAGGGCAATTGCCATTCACGATAGCCTTCAAGAGAATAAGCACTTGTCTAGAGATCTTTTTTGCCTATCTGAATACTATTTGCATATTGCAGATACCCTCTCCGCTTATGAACAAGTACAAAATGCCAAAAATGTCGCCCAGTCTTCAGATAACAATCTGCGCGTTTTGGAGAGTTTGAATCTTTTGGCTCAAATCAACCCGAAAAAGGCATCTACCTATTTCGATGAGTACAAACGACTTGATGATAGCTTGCAAGTTGTAGAGCGCCGTTCACGAAACAAGTTCGAACGCATACGTTTCGAAACTAATGAAACCTTGGCCGAAAACGCCTTATTAGCCAGACAAAAACAGCTCTGGACCGGAATTGCAGGTGCGGTTTTGTTGCTGGGCCTTGCAACCTATATTATTATAATTCAACGACTCAAAAACGAAAAATTGCGGTATCAAAAAGAACAACAAAAAACCAACCAGCGAATTTTTGATTTGTTGCTCGCCGAAAAAAGTAAAATAGAAGAAGGCAAGCAATTGGCCCAAAAACGAATCTCTGAAGAATTACACGATGCCGTTCAAGGTAAACTACAAGGCATACGAATGCTGCTACTTGGGCTCAACAAAAGAAACACCCCTGAGGCGGTAATAGAAAGAGGTGAGGCGATTACCGAATTGAAAAACGTGCAAGAGGAAGTACGGTCTATCTCACACGAGCTGAGTCATGCTGCCTATCAAAAAATATATAGCTTTATATCAACCATTCAAGAGCTTTTAAACGAAGTGAAGAAAACCGCTGGCTTGCAAAATAAGTTTATGTATGATGAGAACATTGATTGGGACAGCCTAAATTCGGACATCAAAATAAACGTGTATCGCATTATTCAAGAAAGCATACAAAACTGCGTTAAGTATGCCGAGGCTAAACTCGTGGAGCTCACCTTAGAACTAGAGAACGATGAAATGCTTCATGTAATCATCGCCGACAACGGGAAAGGATTTCATCTAAAAAACAAAAAGAAAGGGATCGGCATGCGCAATATCAATTCCCGTGTAGAGAAGTTGGGCGGTACTTGGGAAATTCAAAGCGAAATTGGCCATGGGACTAAAGTGATTTTGTATATTCCCATTTTAAATCATGAAAATCTTTCGGCGACAGCTGACATGAAAATAGCTTAAAGCATACCTGTATATTAAATTAGCGATACATGAAAGATGTTATAAAAATACTATCGGTAGATGATCATCGTATGACGGCCATGGGCTATAAGTACATTTTAGAAGATGCGGAATTTGATAACTTCACTGTACGAGTCGATGTGGCCACTGGTTATGAAGCTGGGCAAGAAAAGATAGAATTCTCGTCGCGCTCGGCGCCTTATGATATCATTTTATTAGACATTCAACTTTTTCCACCCGAAGCAAAAGACCAGAGAACCGGGGAGGACTTAGGAAAGTTAGCAAGGCAATTGGTCCCTGAAAGTAGCGTAGTATTTATGTCATCGTTTAGTGATAGTTTCAGAATAAACAGTATTTGCCAAGCAGTAGACCCTGAAGGTTATATGGTTAAATCTGAAATAGACGAGCTATCGTTGATCGATATGGTAAAAACCGTCACGACGGCCCCGCCTTACTATACCCATTTGGCTTTGGTCGCCGCCAGAAAGAACATTGCACAGACTTACAAAATCGACGAGCACGACAGGGCCATTCTCTATGAACTTTCAATTGGCACCAAAACCAAGGATATGAGAGCCAAAGTGCCCGTTTCGATGGCGACTATTGACAACCGTAAAAGAGCGCTGAAAATTCTTTTTGGCGTTAAGGATAAGAACGACCTTGCTTTGATCGAAGAAGCAAGAAATCGCGGTTTTATCTAAAAAAATCCGAAAAAAGTCTCATTTCGGGAAAAAACCCTAATTTTTTTAAGGTTTTTATGTAAGTGGGCGGTTTCATTTACAGCTACTTTTGCTGTACACATAACCCTCCACGTAGACTTTTTATGGATTT
>CALIJE010000016.1 GCA_938017825.1 uncultured Flavobacteriaceae bacterium | reverse complement strand
GCGTTGATTCTAAATTCTGAAAGTGTAAACGCCACGGCAAAATGTGCCTATTTCTTTGAGAGTCCAGATAATCCTTCTGCTTTCCTGCAAAATTTCAACACGCTTAATAGATCCCAAAATGTATTTGGCGTAAGTACAACTGAATTTTGGCGATTAGAGGGAAGTGAACGTTCAACCATTCAAATTAGTTGGAATGCCCAGAGCGATATTGGTTCCCTTGTTTCTGATATTGACAACCTTACCTTGGTAGGCTGGAGTAAAACCTTAAACCAATGGCAAAATATTGGTAGTAATATGAATTTTGGCGACTTGGATTCAGGATTTTTAACTTCTTTTTCCTTTGTCCCGGATGCATATGAAATTATCACCTTTGGAGATGGTCGCAATCTACCTCCGGGAGAACCAAGAAATGCATTAAACCTTGATAATTATTTGGTTACCCCAGACGGCGATGGCGTAAACGACAGCTTGGTTTTCCCAGAATTGGAACAATCTCCAAATAATACGGTGCAAATTTATGACCGTTTTGGCCTTAAGGTTTTTGAAAAAGAAAATTATACCAATGAATTTGATGGGTTCGCCACCTCAGGAAGCTTTGTGATCAACCAAGGAAACGGACTTCCATCTGGAGTCTATTTTTATATTGCTAAACTGCACGATCTCGGATTGGAATTTCAGGGTTATCTCTATCTCGCTAACCAGTAAGCTAATTGTCAGAACCTACAGCTATAGAATAGAAGATATTTTCTTACAACTATTCTTGTGGTATTCACCACATTACGAATCCACTTCACAACAAAAATTGAATTGAACAATTCGTTTTTATTAGTTTCGGGGAAAATTCCCCCCCCGAATGAAAAAGTTAGTATTAATACTCTTTTTCCTGAGTTTTGGTATATCCATGGCGCAGGTAAAAATAGGTAATGACATCAATTCAATTGATGGTTCCTCCTTACTTGAATTAGAAAGTTCAAATAAAGCTCTAGTTCTTACCCGACTTTCCAATGCCGAAATGTCTTCAATTACCCCGTTAAACGGTGCACTTATTTACAATACGGATACCAATTGTATTTATTACTTCAATGGGAACAATTGGATCAACCTTTGCGACACCTCGAATACCGGTGGAATGTTAGCCGATAATCTAGATGGTACCTTAACTTTTACAGATAGTAACGGGGTACAAACAACATTTAGAACCGACGACGACATCACAGGGGTATCCTTCGACGGTACAGACCTGACCGTGGAGGAAGGAACCACTACCTTCAGTGCCGACCTTTCAGCACTAGAAGAATCAGCCGATATCACCGCCAATACCAATGCCATCACCGCCGTACAGAACGACGTGGACCAGAACGAGGCCGATGTCGATGCCGCGATAGCAGCAGTACAGGCAGACGTGGACCAGAACGAAGCGGATGCAGATACGGCGATAGCGGCCAATGCCGCGGCAATCACGGCGCACAATACAGCGGATACCGATTTAAGTGCATCAAATGAAATTCAAACCCTTTCAATTTCAGGAAGTGATTTAACTATTTCGGGGACAGGAGGAAATACGATTTCGATACCTTCCCTATCAGGAACAGAAGGTTCTGTCTTTTTTGCCGATACTGATGGTACCGCTACCGAGGATAACGCGCAACTTTTTTGGGATAATGCGAATAATCGGCTGGGGATTGGAACGAACACCCCTTCGAATAAATTCGAAGTTTCAGGAGCTATGCGTTCCCAAGGAATTCTCAACTCAAATGGAACAGCCAACGAACCATCATTTAGATTTTCCAATGACACCAATACAGGTATGTTTAGACCAGCGGCCGATGAAATTGGCTTCAGTGTAGGGGCTGTGGAGGCCATTCGGATAGATGAAACATCAGGCAATAGTACTGTCACCATAAATGAGACCTTAGAATTGAATGGAGCCCTATTAGATGAAAATGATGCATCAGGTACCAGTGGGCAGGTATTGACAGCAACCGCCACCGGTACGCAATGGGCAGACCATGCTGGCCCTATAAAAGCATTTGGGAAAATTTCCGCTGCAGGGACCGTAACACGGGCAACAACTGGGGTAGCTGTTACCAAACTAGCTGGGAAAGGCCACTATAGGGTAGATTTACCGGCAACCGCAGTTTCTGATGCAAATTATATCATCCAATTATCTCAACCCGGCAGAGGTGGCGCAGGAAATGATGATCCGGGTATTTCCTATAGCAACCAAACAGCCACCGGTTTCGATGTAATAATTGGTGACAATGATAATGGCGGAACAGATAGAAGTAGATTCGATTCGGAATTCATGTTCACCATACTTGACTTATAAAAATTGCAAAATGATAAAAAAAATAGCCCTTACCGTATTACTACTATTTGTCGCTGCTTCATTAAAAGCACAAATCGATGGGACGTTGCTTCTTGGATTAACCCTAGCAACAACTGCCGAGATGTCGACGATCACCGGCCCTGTAGAGGGTTCATTGATCTATAATTCTGAAGAGGAAAAAATGTACCTGAATACGGCATCAGGCTTTGTGGGCATACCTTCAGCGGATGATGCATCGAATAGTTATTATGTGGGATCCTTTATAATTAGCGGAACGGGCAATCAGTCTATTACCGGACTCCCATTTGAACCATCTTCGGTAACCTTCACTGCCTATGCAAATATCGACAGTGCCAATATTGATGCTGATAACGGTGTAAATGACAATGAAAATACCGCCATTAACGTACACGGTTCCATGATGGGATTTGCAAGAAATGATGGAGGAAGCATTGCACAGCAAGTTATTTTTAACGGTGCAAGTGGTGCTTCTGTCAACGACATTTCACGCTACGCTTCAAGCTCCCACAGCATTGGATTACGATACGCCGATAACAATGGTACTAGTTTGGGACTAACTTCTGCCAGTCTTACAAGTTTTAATACCGATGGCTTTACGGTAAATACGGACAATTTTACAGGCGGAATTCTCGTCATTTTTGAAGCACATAAATAAAATGATTCGATTTTTCCACAAACATTTTTTGACCTTGCTCCTTTTTTGGTGCTGTTCGAGTGTGCTTTGTTTTGCGCAAGGGCCTGCGCACAATTTTGGTTTTCTAAAAATTCATGATGGGGGAGCAATCGGCTTTCATGACGACCTTATCAATGACGGTATTTCCGATGATAACAAAGGCCTAGCCGGATTTTATAATAATCAAAACCTAACGATCTCTGGGGCTTTCAGACCCATCTTTGAAGATATGGAGATTGTGGTTAGTGATAATTTGTTTTTGCAAGTTGGCGTTGGCGTAACCAACAATGGTAATTTGGTATTAGGAGACATAATTACCCCTAGAAATCAATTGGATGTAACTTTAGACTTTATTGCAACTTCCTTTTACATTGGTGAAACGAATAGTAATAAAGTAGACGGCTACTCTTCGCTTGCCAACAAACAAAATTTTGTTTTTCCAGTAGGTCAGTTTAGCAAACTTAGACCCTTAGAAATATTTTCGGAAGAAATGAATCCGAATTCGAAGAGCGCTTACTATTTTGAAGATCCTAATTTTCCGAGCACCTTTACCACCAGTTTCAATACAGATGATAGAACAGATATTCTAACGGCAGTAAGTACTTATGAGTATTGGGACCTAGATTCAGATGTGCCTTCAAGAGTAAAGCTTCTTTGGGATAGTGATAGCAATGTTGGCAACTATGTTGACGAAATTGACAATTTAAGAATTGTAGGGTGGCATGCTCAAAATGCAATTTGGGAAAATTTGGGAGGAAATGGTATAACAGGCGATTTTGACTCTGGGGAGCTAGTGTCTGATCTCTTTGTACCTAACGAGTACACGATAATTACTTTTGGAAATAGTTTAAGTCGCACTAATCTAAGTTTGGATAATATGCTCCTCACACCAAATTCAGATGGTACGAATGACTTTCTTCATTTCGACGCCATTTCGTTATCACCAAAAAATAATTCCCTAAAAATATACAATCGTTGGGGCCGTCTAGTATACTCGGCTGAAGGTTATGAAAACAACTTCGCTGGTATTTCTGATAACAGTTTAACAATTGCGCCGAATTCTAAACTTCCTGAAGGCGTATATTTTTACATATTGAGTCTTGATGATATAGATCTTACACATCAAGGATATTTCGCCATCAGCTACTAAAATTGAATTTTTAATCTTAGGCCGATATCCATTAGATCATCTATGGTATTCTTTTCCTTAGACTAAAATTGGTAAATTTGAGTTATACCTATACAACCATGCTAAAAAATTACTTTGGCAGCGTATTTGTATTAAAAGGTAAAATCTGTTTTTGACCAAAAAGGAGTAGTATGCAAAGAAGATCGTTTCTAAAAAAAAGCAGTGCCGGAGCAATGGCATTGGGCATTTTGCCAAATATGGCATTTACACGTTCATTTGAATATGGCATTTTGGAGCTTATGGGGAAGTCAGATATCGAATTGTTCGGTGAGGGGATCAATCTGCGCAAAGAAGCGCATGATGCCTTCGTAAAAATGCAAAAAGCTGCCTATAAAGACGGAATCGATATCAAAATTGTATCTAGTTATCGAAATTTTTATAGGCAAGAGGTTATATGGGAGCGAAAATTTATTCGCTACACCGAACAGGATGATATGGCGCCATTGGCCGCAATCGATAAGATTATTGA
The DNA here is from genome assembly GCA_938017825.1 of uncultured Flavobacteriaceae bacterium. Taxonomy (GTDB): domain Bacteria; phylum Bacteroidota; class Bacteroidia; order Flavobacteriales; family Flavobacteriaceae; genus Pelagihabitans. The sequence goes on along the minus strand of CALIJE010000016.1, from coordinate 85,145 downwards.
ATATTCGACCATACCTGGAACGAGCCGGCACCACTGGGGAACCGACATCGATATCGTAGACGGCTATCGTGATGTTAAGGGCGACGTGTTGGTTCCTTCAAAATTTGGACCAGGACAACCTTACGAAGATTTTAAGAATTGGATGGACGAAAACGCTAAGGCATACGACTTTTATCTTGTCTATACAGATAAACCTGGTCGTAGAGGTTTTAAGTACGAACCATGGCACTATAGCTACGCACCCCTATCGGTACCTATGCTTACAGAATTTAGAAGCAAGAACATTCTTAAGATATTGGAACAAGAAGAATTTGAAGGTGCAAAGCACTTTACCAATGGTTTCCTGAATAGCTACATAAAGGATAATATTTTAGACATCAATCCAGAACTTCTTTAACTCTTTTTGTATATTCACGGTTACAGAACGCCGTGTATTATGAGAAGAAGTAGCTGGAAAATTCGAATCCTTATCGGTTTGGCCATAGTGGCATTTGCGTTTATAAAAAAATGCAATAATACCGAAGAAAACCCCTATACGGGTAGATCTCAACACATAACCATGAATGCCGAGCAAGAGATTGCCATCGGTCTACAAAGTGCCCCAGGCATGGCACAGCAACATGGTGGTTTATACCCCGATGAACGCCTGCAAACTTTCGTCGATGCGGTTGGCAATAAATTGGTTCAAAATAGTATTGCCCGAGATACTCCCTATAAATTCGATTTTCATTTATTGGCAGATGATAAGACCATTAATGCCTTTGCGCTCCCTGGGGGGCAATGTTTTATTACCTATGCCCTTTTCTCACAATTAAATGAACAACAATTGGCCGGGGTTCTAGGTCATGAAATAGGCCATGTAATTGGCAGACACTCCGCTGAACGAATCGCATCGAGTGAATTTTGGAGAACGGCCACTATGGGCGCTACCGTGGGTGCGGGGGATATCGGAAATGTGATCGGTGGTATTGGCCAGAATACCTTGCTCAAAAATGGGCGTGGTGATGAGCTGGAGAGCGACGACTTGGGGGTACTCTTTATGATACAATCCGGTTACGATCCCAATGAGATGATTCAGGTTATGAAAATCCTCAAAGCAGCTGCAGGACCCAACCGTGTTCCCGAATTTCAAAGCACCCATCCCGACCCGGAAAACCGTATTGAAAAAATCAAGGAAAGTATAGCAAAATACAGAGGTCAGCAGTAAATCGTAATTATTGGTAGTTCATCCGATATTTCCATAATTTCGAATAAACGATACCCAAACATCAACTACTTTTCATTATATTTACCTTTCCCAATTATCTTAATGCCTCAGATTTAACCCTTATAGCTTTCATTTAATCATTTAAATAAAACTATAATGGGAACTCTATTACACTTTAAAGATCTTTACACAGAAGCTTTCCGTGGTTGCAAACCCGTAGTAGCTGTCTTTTTATTAAAAGCATATGCAGTATTCGCTCTCACCATGCTTTTCATTACATTTTACGCTTTTGCGGTACGCATTCTAAGCGGATTCGAATTTTAGGATATTACCTTCGCTCTTTTACTTGAACACTATTTGAAGTGAATTAAATTTCTAAAAAAAAAAGACCCTGTTGGTATTTATCCAATAGGGTCTTTTTGTGGCTAATGGTTCAACTTTTTTTGACATTTTTGTGAATCTCCCCAAAAACAATGCGCTACACTAGTAATACTTGATAGAACAATCTATTTTTGCCTTCAAATTCAATCGAGTATCGTGAACAAGAAAGTAATATTGATGATTTTAGATGGTTGGGGGAAATCTCCCGACCCAAAAGTGTCGGCCATCGACAATGCCAAAACACCATTTATAGATTCGTTATATCAAAAGTATCCCAGTGCCGACCTACTGACCGACGGAATGAACGTGGGCTTACCAGAAGGTCAAATGGGCAATAGCGAAGTAGGACATATGAATTTAGGCGCTGGCAGAATCGTCTATCAAGATTTGGCCAAAATCAATATGGCCATTAAGGAAGACACGATAAAAGAAGAGCCTGTACTTCAAAAGGCATTTGAGTACGCCAAGGAAAATGGTAAGGCCGTGCATTTTTTAGGACTATTGAGCGATGGCGGTGTACATAGCCATATCACCCATCTCAAAGGGCTTATTAAGGCCGGTAACGATTTCGGATTGCAAAAGATGTTTGTGCATGCCTTTACCGACGGCCGCGATGTAGATCCAAAAAGTGGACTTGGCTATCTAAAGGATTTAACCACATATTGTAGCGATAAAAATGCCCAGCTCGCCACGGTTATCGGGAGATATTTCGCCATGGATCGAGATAAGCGCTGGGAAAGGGTAAAAAAAGCATATGACGTCATGGTCAATAGTGTTGGTCAGAAATCAAAGGATATAAGCTCTGCGATACAAGATAGCTATGACAATGACATCACCGATGAGTTTATTGAACCCATAGTAATGACCGATGCGCAGGGTACTCCCCTTGGTAGCATAGCTGAAGACGATGTAATCGTCTTTTTTAATTTTAGAACCGATAGGGGTCGCGAGCTCACCCAAGTACTGCATCAGGTCGACATGCCTGAATTGCAACTGAAAAAATTGCCCTTGTATTTCGTTACCATGACCAACTACGACGATTCCTTTAAAGGTATTCACGTAATCTACGACAAGGATAATATTCAAGAAACCTTAGGTGAAGTCTTGGCCAATGCTGAAAAAAAACAAATTCGTATCGCCGAAACAGAAAAATATCCTCATGTGACGTTTTTCTTCAATGGAGGAAGGGAGGAACCTTTCGCTGGTGAAACACGTTTACTATGTCCGTCGCCAAAGGTGGCTACCTATGACCTGCAACCCGAAATGAGCGCCTATGAGATTAGAGACGCCATTATTCCCGAACTTCAAAAGGGCGAAGTCGATTTTGTATGTCTTAATTTTGCCAATCCTGATATGGTAGGCCACACCGGTGACATGCAGGCCGCCATAAAGGCCTGTGAGGTAGTTGACGATTGTTCGAATTCGGTCATCTCCGCTGGATTGGAAAATGGTTATACGACCATCGTTATAGCAGATCATGGCAACTGCGATACGATGATCAATCCTGATGGTTCGCCGAACACGGCTCACACGACAAATCCTGTCCCCTTAATCTTGGTTGACCCAGAAATTCAAAAAATAGAAGATGGAGTGCTGGGGGATATAGCACCCACCATTTTAAAACTTATGGGAGTACCTCAGCCCGCTCAAATGACACAAAAAGCATTGGTCTAAAATAGCTATTTTTGCCGCCTATGATTATAGCGAAGACATCGGAAGAAATCGAATTAATGCGCGAAAGTGCCTTGATTGTATCCAAAACCTTAGGGATGCTCGCTGGCGAAGTTAAGCCCGGAGTCACCACATTGCAATTGGATGCGCTTGCAGAAACCTTTATTCGCGACCATGGTGCCGTACCTGGTTTCTTAGGACTATATGATTTTCCCAACTCACTATGTATGAGTCCGAATGCACAGGTAGTACATGGCATACCAAATACGACTCCCCTCGAGGAAGGAGACATCATTTCTATTGATTGTGGAGCCCTAAAAAATGAATTTTATGGGGATCACGCCTATACATTTGCCGTCGGGGAAGTGTCGCCTGAAGTTCAAAAGCTGCTCGAGGTAACCAAAGAATCGCTTTATGTCGGCATACGTCAATTCAAAGCGGGCAATCGGGTCGGGGATGTAGGTTACGCCATTCAAAAATATACCGAAGACCATGGCTATGGGGTAGTACGGGAATTGGTCGGGCATGGTTTAGGGCGTAATATGCACGAAGATCCCGAAATGCCAAACTATGGTAAACGAGGGAGAGGAAAAAAATTCGTGGAGGGTATGGTCGTGGCTATTGAACCAATGATCAATATGGGGACCCGAAGAATAAAACAACTGAAAGACGGTTGGACGATCTTGACCGCCGATGGAAAACCAAGTGCGCACTTTGAACATGACGTAGCTTTGGTCAACGGCAAACCTGAACTGTTGTCTACCTTTAAATTTATCTATGAAGCCTTAGGCATTGACAGTGACGAGGAATTAGAATTTCGACAGTAATAAGGGATACCAACCCCAGCCTGTAATACATGAAACGCCTATTCAAATTCATATTGAATCTTATCCCAAGACCAGCACTCATAAAACTGAGCTATTGGGTACGTCCCATCTTTGCCCTGTATTATAAAGGTGATGCCTATACCGACCCTATAGATGGTAAGAGTTTTAGTAGCTTTTTACCCTATGGCTATGAAGACCCAAGAGAAAATGTTCTCTCCCCTTCTACCCTATCGTTAGAACGCCATCGGCTACTTTGGTTGTACTTACAGAATGAGACCACATTCTTTAAAGCACCCTTAAAGGTATTGCACTTTGCCCCAGAGCAGGCTTTCTACAAGAAATTTCGCAAACTGAAAAATCTAGACTATACCACCACCGATCTACTATCGCCCCTAGCCGATATCAAAGCGGATATCTGTAACCTGCCTTTTGAGGACAATAGCTATGATGTTGTTTTGTGCAACCATGTGTTAGAACATATTCCCGACGATACCAGGGCTATGGAAGAACTTTATCGAGTGCTAAGACCTGGAGGGTGGGGCATTCTACAAATTCCTCAAGACCTGAACAGGGAAACTACTTTCGAAGACAATTCTATTACCGACAAAAAGGAACGTGCCAAAATTTTTGGACAGTACGATCATGTGCGTATTTACGGGCGAGATTTTTTTGACAAACTCAGATCAATAGGATTTACAGTCGAAGAACAAGATTACACCGCCACACTTTCTCCCGAACACATCGAAAGATATCGCCTGGCAAAAGGAGAGATAATTCCTTTCGTCCGAAAGTAACGCCTTACATAAATCTTCTTCTACAAGAAGTGCATTTCATCGATAAATCCCCTTGTCTAAAAATTAAACCTGAAGAAATCCCAATAGATATCAGCGGCCATACCTCGGGCTTATTTATTATCGGCATTTCGAAAATTAATGGAAAAGATGAATCTATGAAAGTAATCTTGGATTAGCACTTCACATTTATACAAAGGCCCGATCTATAGATTGGGCCTTTTTATTTCAGCAACAATTTTTCAAAACCTTGAGTCATGAACTCTTGGGTATTCCCTTCCTTATCTAAATAGATAATAAAGGCATCCAATGTATTATCGGTCGCCAAAATCCTTTTGGCAGTATCCAGCTCCATCGCCATAAAAGCGGTAGCATAGGCATCTGCCTCTGCACAAGTATTGGCCAAGACATTTACACCCAACGTACTGCCGTTTTTACCGAAACCAGTTAAAGGATCTATCGTATGTACATATTTTGTACCGGTGATTGAATCAATTCTAAAATGTCTATAATTTCCGGAAGATGCCATGGCCCTGTCCTCCAATCTAATGGTGACTTTGGCACGTTCCGCTTCCGGGTCTTGGACATATACACCCCATGGTCTTTTATCAAAGGCATTTTGACCTTTTGCAACCAACTCCCCCCCAACCTCTAAAAGATAATTCTCAATTCCCTTGTCGTTCATCATATTGGCCAAACGATCTATGGCATACCCTTTGGCTATGGCATTAAAATCGAATTGAATTTCTTTATGTGATTTTTGAATCATTCCATCCGCGCTTAAGCTTACCTTGTCAAAACCTACAAACCGCATTAAGCTATCAACGCGGGCGCTATCCAGCGCCATTTCTTTTCCGGGACCAAATCCCCATGCGTTGACCAATGTGCCCACAGTGGGGTCAAAATAGCCTTTAGTTCGTTCATGAATCTCTTTTGAGCGTTCAAAAACTTCTTTGAACATATGGTCGACCACTATGGTCGTATCACCACTATTTATTCTTGAAATATCGGAATTTGGCAAATATGTAGACATGGATCTATTGATCACCTCAAAAACCGAATCGATTTCCATCTGATAATCCAGCTCCCCCTCACTGATATAAATAAGACTATAGGAGGTGCCCAAAGCCGCACCCACATTTTGGTTTTTGACCAATTGAGGGTCGGTCTTGCAAGAAACCAACAGCACTAGCATTGCCAGTAGCATGGCACCATCTACTTCTAATAGCCTTATATGGTTTTTATTCATTTGATGAATATATTCGAGTGATACTATTCTTGTTTAAATTTTTATGAGCCCGTCGTAGTCTACAATATACGCTTCGTTCAAATAAACGGGCAAATCGTAGTCTTTGGCATTTACCAAGCCTACTGGCGCATAAAAAGTATCCGCTTCGAACTTTAATGCATGATCGCGCATCTTGTTCAAATCAGTACGATAGAACTCAATATCTTTTGGATCGCCCGGATATCCAATACCTTTTACAATGATAAAATGCAATTTCTTATTCTTTAAACAAACAAATTGAGGGTTCTTCTTCAACTCGCTATTTACTGTCATGAATTCAAAGCCTTCGGCCTCTAGTTGTTTGCCTACGATATTCATCGCGAGGTTGTGCAGTTCTTGTTCTGTTAGGGGTTGCATTGGCACTTATTAAAAAAACCGATAGCAAGCTATCGGTTCAAATCTCATTTACGTACAAATTGGGAATAACCAATTGGCCTTAGGCCTAGCCTCCAAAGTCATCGAATCTGATATGCTCATCCGGGATACCGAAATCCTCACCCATTTTTTGAACAGCCTTGTTCATTAGTGGTGGGCCACAGAAATACAGTTCAATATCTTCAGGGGATTCATGATGGTTTAAATAATTATCGATAACACAATTGTGGATAAAGCCCACGAAACCATCTCCTTCTGCATCAATATTTTCTTTGACCTTCCAATTGTCTTCTTCCATAGGTTCGGAAAGTGCCAAGTAAAATTTGAAATTTGGAAAGTCTTTTTCCAACTGATAAAAGTGGTCTAAATAGAACAATTCGCGTTTCGAACGGCCACCGTACCAATAGGTCACTTTTCTGTTGGTCTTCAATGTTTTGAAGAGGTGATATAGGTGAGAACGCATAGGTGCCATTCCGGCTCCGCCCCCAACGTAAAGCATTTCTGATTCTGATTCATTGATGAAGAATTCCCCGTAAGGCCCAGATATGGTTACATCATCACCAGGCTTCAATCCAAAGATATAAGATGATGCTATGCCAGGATTCACATCCATCCACCCATTCTTGGCGCGGTCCCAAGGTGGGGTCGCGATACGTACATTCAACATGATTTCTCTTCCTTCAGCAGGGAAAGATGCCATTGAATAGGCACGTTCAACAATTTCAGGGTTTTTCATGACCAAAGGCCATAGATTGAACTTGTCCCATTCTGTCTTGAATTTGTCTGCGGTGTCATGCTCTTCAGGATGCGCAGTGATATCCATGTCCGCGAACTTTACTTCGCACTTAGGAATCTCGATTTGAATATAGCCACCAGCCTTATAGCCCATATCTTCCGGAATTTCAACTACGAATTCCTTGATAAACGATGCAACGTTATAATTACGAACTACCTTGGCAGGCCATTTTTTGATACCAAATACCTCTTCGGGAATGGTAATCTCCATGTCTTGCTTTACTTTGACCTGACAAGCCAAACGGGCGCCGTGATTCAATTCTTTTTTGGAAAAATGAGGCGTCTCGGTAGGTAAGGCCTCTCCTCCTCCCGAAAGAACATGGCATTCACATTGAATACAGGTACCTCCACCACCACATGCCGATGGCAAGAATACTTTGTTATTTCCCAAAGTGGTCAGAAGGGAGCTTCCGGAAGCTACCTCTACCTTTTTTTCACCATTTATCGTTATGGTTACTGGTCCTGATGGTGACAACTTTTGCTTTGTAAACAGCAATAAAGCCACCAAGAGCATCAGTAGTATCAAGAAAGATACTACGGTAATCATTATCGTTCCGCCTGTTGTTGCAGCTAAAATCATGCTTATTTCTGTATTACTTCGTTATATGATACCTCTTTTTCCTCGAGTTCCTCTTTCTTGATTTCCTCTTTTTCTATTACCTCAACCGTGGTGTTCTCTTCGGGCGCAGGTGCTGCGTCATCACCGCCGGTCAACATACCTCCGAAACTCTGAAACCCTATACCCATAAGTCCTGTAATGATAAACGTAATTCCCAGCCCTCGTAGCGGAGCGGGAACATTGGAGTATCTGATTTTTTCACGAATAGCGGCTATTGCCAAAATTGCCAAGAACCAGCCGATGCCCGAACTTACGCCGTAATTTAGGGCCAGACCCAAGGTTTCTATTTCCCTGGCCTGCATAAATAAGGAACCCCCTAAAATGGCACAGTTCACCGCAATAAGAGGTAGAAAGATTCCGAGCGAATTATATAAGGAAGGTGAGAATTTTTCAACGATAATCTCTACCAATTGCACCATGGTCGCTATGGTCGCGATGAATAGGATAAAAGATAAAAAGCTCAAATTGTAATCGGCATATTCTTCCCCCAGCCAAGCCAATGCCCCATCTTGCAAAAGGTACTTGTCTAGTAGCCAGTTCAACGGCACGGTCACGGCCAATACGAATATCACCGCCGCACCAAGGCCAACTGCCGTAGCCACCTTTTTGGAAACTGCCAAATAAGAACACATTCCCAAGAACACGGCAAATACCATGTTGTCAATGAAAATGGATTTAAAAAATAACTCTACATGTTCTAACATAGTTCAGTATTAAGTAGCAAGCAAGTGGTAAAAAGTTACATCATAGATCCTTCAACTCATCAGCGATCATTCGGTAACAAACCACTCTTACTTCATATCATTTTTATTCTAAAATAGTTTTGTCTTTTAAAGACTAATTTTCTTCTACCAAGGCCGGGTTTCTAGAACGCTGCACCCATATTATGATTCCAACGACTATCAATGCCGCAGGCGGTATGATCATAAAACCATTGTTTTCATATCCGAATTGGTATAGTCCGGTTTTCGCAATTGGGTCTCCAAATACAGGGATTCCCAACAGGGTACCAGACCCTAAAAGTTCTCTAAAGAATCCAACGATAATTAAGATTACCCCATAACCTAATGCATTTCCGATTCCATCCAAAAAAGACTTCCACGGTCCGTTTGCCAAGGCAAAAGCTTCGAAACGGCCCATTATGATACAGTTGGTGATGATCAAACCAACAAAAGCTCCTAAAGTCTTACTGAGCTCATAGGCGAAAGCCTTGAGCACCTGATCTACCACGATCACCAAGGTGGCAACTACGATCAGTTGAACTATAATTCGAATTTTCGAAGGAATGATATTCCTCATTAACGAAATAACCACGTTCCCAACCCCTAAAACAAATATTACCGCTATTGACATCACAATGGATGCTTCGAGCTCAGCGGTTATCGCCAAGGCAGAACAAATTCCCAAAACCTGTATGGTAATCGGATTGTTATCGGCTAAGGGGTCAAGTATAAGACCTGCGTCTTTCTTTGTAAGTAATGCCATTATTTAACTCTTATGGTTTCTAAATAGTCTTTATAAAGGGTAACACTTTCTTTGATCATGGCTGCGACACCGTTCCCGGTTATAGTTGCCCCGGCCAACGCATCAACTTCATTATCATCTTTGATTTTGTTCAACGGGTCATTGTTACCTTTGGCCACGGCGATTCCCGAATACTGGGAACCTTTCATAATGGTCTCTCCCGTAAAATCATCCATGAAATAACGCATCTTGATGTTGGCGCCCAAACCAGGGGTTTCCCCTCTATGGTCAAAATATACACCTTGTACGGTCATGGTTTCATCTAGGGCAACAAAACCCCAAATCGCATCCCATAGACCTTTGCCGTACATCGGTATCACATAAAATTTCTTCTTATCCTTTTCCCCGATGAACAAGGGCAATTGATATGGCTTACCTTTCTTTTTAGCGGCCAATTGTTTCTTTAGGTCGATCAAATAAGCTTCGTTGTTCTCGCTTACTTTTCCGTTTTCATCAATGACCAATTGTTTTTTTACATAACTGGTGAACTCTCCCTCTACCTGATCGGTTGGAATAAAGTTGACACTTCCTGCATCGTCCCCATTTTCATTTACCCCCATGGCGTAGAGAATATTCTGTTGCTTAAAAAACCGTTCATTTTCCTTGATATTGGGAAGTAAGGCCGAAGCCAAAAATGCCAATAAGGAACCTACGACCACAACCATGATGGCTGCAAAAATTACCGTGTATGAATTTTTATCTGTGTTGATTGCCATACCTTAAACCGTTTCTGCTTGTAATTCAACTGCCTTCCCATCAGAATCTTTAGGGTGCACTACAGCGTTCTTTAATCGTTTCATTCTTCTATTTACGTTGCCTCGGATCACATAATGATCGATCGTTGGCGCGAAAACATTCATTAACAAGATTGCCAAGAAAACGCCTTCGGGATATGCAGGATTGAACACCCGTATCATCACGGAGATAAATCCGATCAAGAACCCATATATCCATTTTCCGCGATTTGTTTGTGCTCCAGTAACGGGATCCGTTGCCATATATACAATACCAAAGGCCAAGCCTCCGACAATTAAATGCTTCCAGTAATCAAAACTCATCAGCCCGTAAAACTTGCTGGTCTCCCCAATCCAGCCTTGGTCTACCACTCCATTGAAAATGAGTCCCATGACCAAAGAGCCGATTACGGCGCTCACCATGATTCGCCAGCTTGCGATCTTGCTAAAAATAAGGAACAGCCCCCCTAGCAAACATAAAAATGCCGAGGTTTCACCAACTGAGCCAGGAACAAAGCCCCAGAACATATCCATTACAGTATACTTAGCCTCCATGGCTGCGCCTTTGTTCTGTGCCAAATAACCCAATATCGTCTCACCCGAAATGGCATCGATATCCGTGGCCCCTGCCAATATTTGTTCTGAACGTTCGCGTGCTTGGTGCACCCAAACTTTGTCACCGCTCATCCATGTGGGATAGGCAAAAAACAAGAATGCCCTTATTGTCAATGCAGGATTCAAAATATTCATCCCAGTACCTCCAAATACTTCTTTTCCGATAACCACCCCAAAAACAACAGCTACTGCCAACATCCAAAGCGGGGTATCTACGGGTACGATCAAGGGTACCAATATGCCTGTTACCAAATAACCTTCCTCAACTTCATGACCTTTGATAACGGCAAAAATGAATTCTACCAAGAGTCCAACTCCGTAAGAAACGGCCAATAGGGGCAGTACCTTTATTATTCCGATCCATGCATTCTCCCAGGTAAGAAAGTGTTCCATTAAAGAGAAATTCTCAGGAAAACCATTGAGTCCTGCATAATGTTGATAGCCTGCATTGAAAATTGAGAAGATCAATACGGGCACTAGAGCCATGATCACGGTATTCATCGTTCGCTTCAAATCGTCTGCCCCCCTAACATGGGAACCGTTATGGGTCGTCTCGTTGGGAGCGAACAAAAAGGTGTGAATGGCATTGAAGGCAGGGGCCATTTTCTTGCCCTGGAACTTCATTTTTGTTTCGTGCAATTTGCTTTTTAAGCTCATCTATTATCCTATTTCTTGATGTAATAAATCCAATCCCTCACGAATAATCTGTTGATGGGGCTGTTTTGATATGCATATGAATTCGGTCAACGAAAAATCTTCCGGGGCTACTTCATACAACCCTAGTTGTTCCATCTCATCCAAATCTTTTACCATACAGGCTTTAAGCAATTGCATTGGATAGATATCCAAAGGAAAAACCTGCTCATATTGACCAGTGATTACAAAAGCCCTATGTTCACCGTTGGTATTGGTGGTCAAATCAAATTTCTTTTTGGGCATCAACCAAGAAAAAGTCATTGCCCTCGTATTCGAAACCTTGTTGAAGATAGGCTTGTTCCATCCGAAGAACTCATAGTCATCGCCTTCGGGGATTGCGGTAACCGTGTTGTTGTAAAATCCTAAATAGCCGTCCTGGCTGCTTTTGGCTCCTGTGAGCACGTCTCCATTTATGACTCTGAAGTTTTCACCGTGAACTCCGCTACCATATAAAAAGGTCGATACTTCTGTACCGATTTTAGTTTTGTAATACTTGGGATCTTTTACCGAAGAGCCGACCAAAGCAACCACGCGCTCAGCGTTGAACGTTCCACTTAAAAGTAGCTCGCCGATGATTACCAAGTCTTGTGGGGAAACCGTCCATACCGTTTCGCCCTTGTTGATAGGGTCTATTTTATTAATTTGAGTACCTACGAGACCAGCAGGATGCGGACCGGAAACCCGGTGCAATTCCACCCCATTCAAACCCGCCAAAATAGAGTTCCCCGATTTTGCTATCGATACATGTACTTTTCCCGGTGTAAGTCTGCCAAGGGCTGTTACCGCCGCTTGAATTTCAGCTTCCTTACCCTGCAACGCAAAGTCGATATCAGCTGCCAAGGGGGCCGTGTTATATCCTGAGATAAAAATTGCCTTGGGGTTGTTATCAGGATTCGCAATAATGTCATAAGGGCGTTGTTTTATGAACGGCCAACAACCTCCTTTTAACAAATACGACTTTATTTCCGCAGATGAAGCCTTATCAACATCCAATTTTGGATGCTCAAGCTGCTGCTGCTCCTTATCTGCCAATATTTTTATGGTTAAAATTCGTCGCCTTGCCCCGCGTTCAATTTCAACGAGTTCACCGCTAACTGGGGATACAAAAAGCATTTGTTCATTGTTCTTATTATAAAACAATGCCTCACCTGCTTTGATCTCAGCACCCTGTTTGACTAGCATTTTAGGGGTAATTCCGTGAAAATCGTTTAGATTGAGAGCGTAAACATTACTTAGAACCGCTTTGGAAAGGGTTTGTTCTGCGGCACCGACAAGGTTGATATTCAGACCCTTTTTAATTCGAATGTCTTTAGACATATTTTCGTAGACCTTATGGTTATCAAAAGTTGTGCAAATTTAATATTAAACTCATAGTTTTCATAATTATTGCCTATTATTTTGGGCATTACAACGAGCAAAATTTTTTAGGTATGCTTTTTGTTTACCTTTGTTGATCAATTATTTGAAAAATGCGCAAAAGCTTTAAACATATTACGTTGTTGCTCTTTTTACCCGGACTAATTTTTGCGCAGGTAAAAGAAGAAATCGAGGCACCTGCTCATATTAAATCGATTGTTTTTAACGGGCCCACTGGGGATCAGTTCCCTGTTGTACAAATGGGCGATAAAATAGACCTTGAATTCGATGACCTAACGGCAAGCGAGCAAGACTATTATTACAAAATCGTTCATTGTGATTATGATTGGACACCTTCCGATTTATTAAAGTCACAATACCTTCGAGGTGTAGATAATCAGCGCATTATCGACTACGAAAACAGTTATACGACTCTACAGCCTTTTTCAAATTATCGCTTATCTATTCCCAACAATAATGTTTCGCTCAAAGTAAGCGGCAACTATGTTCTTGAGATTTACAATAGTAGCGACGAAATTCAATTTTCGAGGCGTTTTGTAATTTTTAAAGATTTGGTTAGGGTCGGTGCCGAAGTGAAACGCTCAAGGGACTTTAATTTTTTAAATGAAAAACAGGTAGTTCAGTTCAAAATTTTTGCGGGCAATACACAATTGGTGAATCCTAAAAAGGAAGTAAAAGTGGCCATTGTTCAAAACTACTACTGGCCAACTGCACGATATAATGTGGCACCACAATTTACCCTTGGCACAGAGTTGGTCTATAAATATGACAAAGAGACCAGCTTCTATGGAGGTAACGAATATTTTAATTTTGACACCAAAGACCTTAGATCTCCCAGTGCCGCAATTTCGCATATCGAATTGACCGATTTGTACAATCATTATCTATACGGCAACAATTATCGCAATGAACAGCCTTACACCTATTTTCCTGACATTAATGGAGACTATGTAGTGCGCACCTTACAAGGGGAAAGCAACTCACGAGAAGCAGAATATACCAATGTTCATTTTAGCCTCCCTTATGACGAAATGTTGAACCTAGACGATGTTTATGTCTTCGGAAAATTCAATAATTACGCCCTTACGGAAGAAAATAAAATGCGATATGATGAAAATGATGGCATGATGAAGGCGGCCATCTCATTAAAACAGGGTTTCTACAATTATAAGTACGTTGTTAAAAGGGACAACAATGTTATTGATCTCAACAGTATTTGCGGCAATTTCCATTTTACGGAAAACACCTATACCATTCTCGTCTATTATCGCAATTTCGGTGATCTTTATGATAGCGTTATCGGGGTAGGAACAGCCAATTCCCGGAACATTAGCAATTAGTGTATATTTATCCTTTGTTGCAAGAAAGGATACATGAAGAACTTACCAGTCGAATCAAAACCCAAAGGGCGTTATCAACTAAAATATCGCGGTACGGAATGCACCAATTGTGGGCATCCACTAGATATGAGCGACCGTTTTTGTGCTTATTGCTCACAGGTCAACAGCACCAAAAAACTTACCTTAAAGGACTTTTTCGATGAATTCTTTTCGAGCTTGATCTCATATGATTCCAAACTTCTTAAAACCCTTAAGGCATTGCTCCTAAAACCTGGGAAAATTACAAGGGAATATTTGAAGGGTAGAAGGATATCGTATACAAATCCCTTCCGTTTTCTTTTGAGCCTATCCATAATTTATTTCTTAATGCTCAGCGTTAACCTAAGTTCAGGCTTATTAAAACTCGACAAATATGGAAGCGATGAAAAAGGAAGTTTCTTTACGGAGGAGGGCAATCTTGTCTTCGGTAATACCTTAAAAAAGGAAAATATAGCAACCGACTCCCTAATTCAAAGTCAAATAGATTCTTTAGGAATCGCAAAGCAAATTGCAAAAAAAGATTCGATTGTTCTCAGTAACCCAAAAGCATACCTAAACTCGTTGGACACACTTTCCTTTTTTTCAAGATTTGGAGCAAAAAGAGAAGCTTTTAACACCCTTATAAGTGCTAATGAGGAGTCTAGTTTTGAAGAAATCATCGCTACTTATGGCCTATCTGATTCGAGTAGTAATGAATATGCGTTCAATGCCGCAACAAGCTATTTACGCTTTAAACAGCGCCCTGGCACCTTCGCCTCGAACCTAATTTCTAAACTACCTTTTCTCGTATTTTTCTTTTTACCTGTGTTCGCATTGTTCATTTGGGTGGCATATGTCAGAAAAAAATACACTTATACCGATCATTTGATCTTTGGCTTTCACATTCAAAGTCTCTTGTTTATCTTGCTCATTGTTAGCTTATTGATTGATAGTGTTTTTAAGATTTTTACCGGGTGGATTTTTGTATTGATTTTTATAGGGTATCTCTATAAGGCCATGCGAAATTTCTACCAACAAGGAAGATTTAAAACTATTGTGAAATTTGCTTTTCTTAATTTGATATTTGTTATTTTAGCTCTGCTATCGATTGTCATTTTATTGACGGGTAGTATATACACTTTTTAGAAAGATTTTTATGATCACACAAGTTACCAAAGGCATAAAAGTTTCGGTTAGAACTAATTTTGAAGGCACCTTCTTTAAGAACTATAAGATGCACTTCGCATTTGGTTACACCATTACTATCGAAAATCAAAGTAAGGATTCGGTTCAATTGACTTCGCGTCACTGGGAAATTTTCGATTCGCTAAACGATATGGAAGTTTTGGATGGTGAAGGGGTTATCGGCAAAAAGCCGGTTATCAAACCTGGTGAGTCACACACCTATACCTCTGGTTGCTTGCTGGCTTCTCCTATTGGAGCAATGAAAGGGCATTACAATATGGTGAACTTCAGTTCTACCGAAAAATTCAGGGTCTACATCCCTACTTTTAGATTTAGTGCGCCCTTTGCATTGAACTAGTCAAGCTTATTTTCTTCTAATTTTTAAGGTGAAGTCTTGCTATTGCAATTGGCCATCTTTGGTAGTGGCCACAAATTATCACTTCTCTACTAAATTCTGTTACGAAAACAACAAACGTTCCTTACCTTTACCCAGTCAAAATACTAAAACATTTTATCGATGGGAAAAGGTTTTTTTCAAGTACCGACTGCATTCAACGAACCTATAAAAAGTTATGCACCAGGTACTCCTGAGCGTGATACAGTACTCAAACAATACAAAGCCTATTATAATGGGGATATCGATGTACCGATGTACATAGGCAAGAAACGGGTAAAGTCTGGCAAGACTAGAACAATGAGCCCTCCACACGACCATAAACACAAGGTGGGTCAATACCATATTGCCAACAAAGCACACGTTACCGAGGCTATCGATACAGCCCTTAAAGCACGTGACGCCTGGGCCAATTTAACCTGGGAACAACGAGCCGCTATATTCTTGAAAGCAGCAGAGTTGATTGCCGGACCTTACCGCGCCAAAATCAATGCGGCAACCATGATCGCGCAATCAAAAACCATTCACCAAGCCGAAATTGATGCTGCTTGTGAATTCATTGACTTTCTTCGCTTTAATGTGGAATATATGTCACAGATATACGAAGAGCAACCTGATTCTGCCGAAGGAATTTGGAACCGTGTCGAATATAGACCGTTGGAAGGATTCGTATATGCCATTACCCCTTTTAATTTTACGGCCATTGCAGGTAATCTACCAGCGAGTGCCGCTATGATGGGTAATGTTGTCGTTTGGAAACCCAGCGATAGCCAAATCTTTTCAGCGAAAGTCATTGTTGATGTATTTAAGGAAGCCGGTTTACCGGATGGGGTGATCAATGTGATCTACGGAGACCCGGTAATGATTACAAAAACCGTATTGGCGAGTCCAGACTTTGCAGGTCTGCACTTTACAGGCTCAACCTACGTCTTTAAAGAATTATGGAAACAAATCGGAAACAATATTCATTCGTATAAAACCTATCCACGCATCGTAGGGGAAACAGGTGGAAAAGATTTTATTGTAGCCCATTCTAGCGCCAATCCCAAACAAGTGGCTACGGCGATTGTTCGGGGAGCCTTTGAATTTCAGGGACAAAAATGTAGCGCAGCCTCGCGAGTCTACCTCCCAAAATCAAAAGCGAAGCGCATATTGGATTTGGTCAAAAAAGATGTGGAGTCATTTAATGCCCCTGGATCTCCCGAAGACATGTCTAATTTTATTACGGCAGTTATACATGAAGGTTCGTTCGACAAATTGGTAAAGTATATCAATAAAGCTAAAAAGGACAAAAAGGCCAAGATTTTAGTTGGTGGCGGTTATAACAAGTCGAAAGGGTATTTTATTGAGCCTACCGTTATCGTAACCACAGACCCGAAATACACCACTATGGAGACCGAACTTTTTGGACCAGTGGTTACCATATACGTTTACGATGATAAGAATTGGGCGAAGACTTTAAAATTGGTTGATGAAACTTCTGAATATGCTTTAACAGGAGCGGTCCTATCTACCGATAGGTACGCCATAGACGAAGCGACCAAGGCATTACAGAATTGTGCCGGCAATTTCTATATCAATGATAAACCCACGGGTGCGGTAGTTGGTCAGCAGCCATTTGGTGGTGCAAGATCTTCAGGAACGAATGACAAAGCGGGATCAGCTCAAAATCTGTTGCGCTGGGTATCCCCAAGATTGATCAAAGAAACTTTCGTGACTCCAGAGGATTATCGTTATCCATTTTTAGGATAAGCACAAACCTAAGATCAGCTATTAGAATATCGACAGATTTTAAAAGTATCGAAAAGTAACCGATAATGACAGCACAGCAAAATTTAAGTACATTTGAGAGTGTCCCTCAAAAAACCGAGTTTTTAATCTAAATACACAAAAAATGAAAATGAAATTCTTACTTCTAGCAGCAATTGGGTTCATGTCTTATGGTGCTCTGGCACAAGACAATCTTGCTCAATCGACCATTCAGGGCGTATTGGCCAGTAATCAGGGTCAGGTGATACAATTGGCCGAAGCTTTTTCTGAAGAACAGTATGATTGGCGGCCTTCCGAAGATGTTGTATCTGTAGGGGAAGCCCTTTTACACGTGGCCGGCGGCAATTACTTTTTGGCATCAAAAATGGGCTTTGCGCCACCTGAAGATGTCGATATGATGAACCTGGGAAAAATTACCGGAAAAGAGAATATCATCGCGGCCCTTAAAAAGTCGAATGCCTTTGTACTTGAAAAAATAATGATGGTAGAAACGGCCAGCCTTAACGAAGAAGTTGATTTTGGCTTTGCCAAAATGAACAAATTGGGCGGACTTCTCGCAATGATGGAACACAACGGAGAACATAAAGGGCAGCTCATTGCCTATGCCCGCTCAAATGGAGTTGTTCCTCCATGGAGCGAGTAATTCCTTCAAAGAATTGATAGGAAAAGGTGCCGGAAGGCACCTTTTTTAGTACGCCACCTTTTCCATCAAGGTGAAAATTGACTTTTCTTCTAGAAAACACCGCAAGACAACCGTGTTTAATCACTTTTAGCCCCAAAAAAGTTGGATTTTAAACAATTTCAATGTAAATTAAACGTTAAGTAATTGTAAATTAAATGCAAACACCCTTGAGTATCATGGTACAAAAAACAGCCCTATGAAAGGTAATAAGCTCAATATCAGTAAAAAAAAGAACGAAAGCTTCAGTTTAAGGAAAGCAGTTGCATATTTTAAAAAATATGCGCTTAATTGCCGTTATTCTTTTAACAGGATGTTAAACGCTTAAGTTAGCGTTTGAATTTCTGAGGCAAATACACGATTTTTTTAGTCTCAAAAAAGTCTTCCTTGAAATAGGTCGATAAATTATAGATTTCGGCATTTTTATATCCTTTCATTTCCTCAGCTAAATCCCCACCTTTTAAATATAGGATACCATTGGGCCTTTCATGAATGGATTCTTTCTTAAATTTTCCTTTCACCCAATGCACAAATGTCGGCATAGCCGCTACGGCACGACTTACTATAAAATCATATCGCTCGTTAAGGTCCTCTACCCTTTTGTTATACGTACTTGTATTTTGCAACTTTAAACCAGCAGTGACTTCGTCAACAACCTTTATTTTTTTGCCAATTGAATCGACCAAGGTAAACTGCGTTTCAGGAAAAAGAATCGCCAAGGGAATTCCGGGAAAACCTCCTCCGGTACCTACGTCCAGGACCGAAGCATTTGGCTTAAAACTGTGCAATTTGGCTATGCCTAAAGAATGTAACACATGACGAAGGTACAGTTCATCGATATCCTTTCTCGAAACAACATTTATTTTCTGATTCCATTCCCTATAAAGTACCCCCAATTGGGTAAGCTGAGTCCGCTGTTCTTCCGTTAAATAGGGAAAATATTCAAAAATCAACTGGGCATTCATACCAATTTGTATTTGGACGCAAAAGTAGTATATTACCCCTAGTTAAAAACTGCATTTTTGGGAAAGTATTAAGCCCTGTAAAAGCAAATTCGATTACCTTTATCAAAAGTTTTTGAATCTTATGAATCAAACAACCATAAAATTCTCAAGAAAAGACCCCGCGCAATTCTTTAGAACACTCAACAAAAGGGTCAACGACTATTTCAAGGAAAATAAAATCAAGAAAACCGGGAACTGGAAGCTTCATTTAAAGGCCATAGTCATGTTTAGCCTTTTTCTGGCGCCCTATTTTCTCATTCTCACTTTAGATTTGCCCTATTGGGCCTATCTATTGCTGACCGTTGTAATGGGTGTCGGAATGGCCGGTGTAGGGATGAACGTTATGCACGATGGCAATCATGGTTCCTATTCCAACAAGAAGTGGGTTAACAAGCTCATGGGCAGCAGTATTTATATTCTGGCAGGCAATGTTTATAATTGGCAAGTACAGCATAACGTGCTTCACCACACCTATACCAATATCCACGAACATGATGAGGATTTGGAAGCAGGTCGCATTCTACGATTTTCGAAACATGCCAAATGGCAAAAACATCATAAGTTCCAACATTTTTACTCGGTTTTCCTATACGGTTTATTAACGTTCAATTGGGCCATAACCACAGATTTTCAGCAAATGTATCGTTATACAAAGCGCAAGCTGTCTTATGGCAAATTCCCGAACCCAATTATGAACTGGAGTACTTTGGTTGTTACCAAATTACTCTATATAACGATTTGGATCG
Source organism: uncultured Flavobacteriaceae bacterium (assembly GCA_938017825.1). Taxonomy (GTDB): domain Bacteria; phylum Bacteroidota; class Bacteroidia; order Flavobacteriales; family Flavobacteriaceae; genus Pelagihabitans. The sequence goes on along the minus strand of CALIJE010000016.1, from coordinate 65,109 downwards.
TTTTGCCATTAATATTCGCGGAGGTGGCCTGGTGGAAGGTGTTGTTAGGATTTTTTGTGATGCATTATGTCGCCGGGGTTATTTTAAGTGTGGTATTTCAATTGGCACATGTCGTTGATGAAGCCGATACACCCTTGCCGGATAAAAGTGGTACCATGAAGAATACTTGGGCCATTCATCAATTGTTTACGACGGTCAATTTTGGTACCAAGAACAGAATCGTAAATTGGTTTACCGGTGGATTGAATCATCAAGTAGAACATCATATATTTCCTCATATTAGTCATGTACACTATACGAAAATTTCTAAAATCGTAAAGGAAACAGCACAGGAATTCAATCTACCTTACAACGAGTATAAAACGACGCGAAAAGCCATCTTTTCCCATTTCAAACACCTCAAAGAATTGGGCAAACAGCCGGCACTACAAGTATAGCTGAACTTTAGAAAAACGTTGTAAGCAACTCAATGATCGAATAAGGCATTTCCTAAACTCAGGAATCGCGTTCATTGAGCTGTTGTTTTTTACACTATTCACAAACAGCTGGCAAATAGTTAATAATCAATAGTATTTTCAGGCCACAAACCATACGAAATGTTTTAATTTTGCGAAGCATTTTGAACATCATTCGAATTTCTTTTAAGGAAAACCAGTAGCAAATTCAACTTTCTATGAACAACCAACTATCAGAAAGAATCAACAAAGTCACCCCATCGGCAACTCTTGAAATGGCCGCAAAAGCTCGGGAATTAAGGGCTTCAGGAAAAGACATTATCGGACTAAGTCTAGGTGAACCAGATTTTAATACCCCTGATTATATTAAGGATGCCGCCATCCAAGCAGTACATGACGACTACAATTCGTATACGCCAGTCGATGGCTATGTAGATTTGAAAGATGCAATTATCACCAAGTTCAAAAGAGACAATGATCTGAGCTATGACCGTTCGCAATTGGTGGTTTCGACCGGGGCAAAGCAAGCCTTGTACAATGTTGCCCAAGTAATTCTTAATGAAGGTGATGAGGTTATTCTCCCATGCCCATATTGGGTCAGCTATAGCGACATTGTTAAACTAGCCGGAGGAATACCCGTTGAAGTTCCCACCTCGATTAATACCGATTTTAAAATGACTTTCGAGCAATTGGAGGCCGCCATTACGCCAAAAACCAAAATGCTTTGGTATAGCTCGCCATGTAATCCTAGCGGCTCTATCTATAGTAAAGAAGAATTGAGAGGATTGGCCGATGTTTTACAAAAGCATCCGCAGATCATAGTGGTAAGCGATGAAATATATGAACACATCAATTATGGGGTTACCCCTCATGCTTCAATGGCTAATTTCGAAGATATGTACGACCGAACCGTTACTGTAAATGGCGTGGCCAAGGCATTTGCCATGACTGGCTGGCGCATTGGTTATATTGGCGCACCTACTTATATAGCCAGAGCCTGCAACAAATTGCAGGGACAAGTGACAAGTGGTGCCAATTGTATAGCGCAGCGGGCCGTAATCTCCGCATTGACCGAGTCCCCAGATCGAGCTCATTACATGGTAGAGGAATTTCAAGAACGACGCAAATTGATTTTGGGCTTGTTGAATACAATCGAAGGGTTTAGTTGCAACGAACCCAAGGGTGCTTTTTATGTATTTCCAGACGTCTCGGCCTATTTTGGGAAGACCTTTAAAGGTAAGCTCATCAACAATGCATCAGACTTTGCCATGTATCTGTTGGAACATGCCAATGTGGCTACGGTTACCGGTGATGCCTTTGGTAATCCAAATTGCATTCGCATCTCCTATGCCGCTTCAGAAAAAGAGATTAGAGAGGCCGTATCTCGGATCGAAGAATCACTCAAATAAAAATTTCTGGGCATCTAGTTCGTTTTTGCCAATTCGAATTCAGTTGCCTAACTTTAAAGTCGGCCCGTGTTCCTAATAGGTGTATGGCCTTTTGCACACAGACCCAAACTATTGATTTGAGGTTTGCCCCAATATTCAAAATATGACGACAACAACATTCCTAACATTTGTTGGTGATCAATGCGGGAAGGCGAAAGAAGCGATGACTTTTTATGTAACGCTCTTTCCGAATTCAGAAATTAAAAGCATCGTAAACTATGCGGAAGGTGAGGCCGGAGGAACACCCGAGCTTATCAAATACGGAATTTTTACACTTAATGGAACATTATACAAGGTGTCTGAAAGTAGTTACAATCATGCCTGGTCCTTTTCCCCGGCCGTGTCTCTTTTCGTTGAATGTACCACAGAACAGGAAATCGAAACCTTGTTCGAAAAACTGTCTTCCAATGGAGGGCAAATTATGGTTCCTTTAGACAACTACGATTCGGGAGATTACGGTTTTGGCAAAAAATTTGGGTGGTGCGAAGATAAATACGGTATCTCATGGCAAGTTCTTCTATCTGAATGAGAGCCTGTAGTGTTACAAAAAAAATGAATTACAATAACAAAAAATTCAAACCCATCGCCAATAGCGCAAATGGGGAAACTTCTGAAGAAACCATATTCGAATACAAACAAACGGGTGCTATTCTTACCGCAACATATAAGGGAGGACAAATTAGAATTGGGCATTTAATCGGGTTGGTTGATGAAAAGGGGGAAATTGAAATGAGATACCATCAAATAAATTCAAAGGGAGAACTAATGACCGGAATGTGCCATTCAAAGCCGGAAAAAATGGAAAACGGAAAAATTAGACTTCATGAAGTATGGCAATGGACAACAGGCGATAAATCGAGCGGTACATCAATCCTAGAGGAAATATAAAACACAGCGTTTTTTGTGACATAAAAAAGCTTTCTAATGTAGCTCCCCAACACGACAATACCTCTAAACCAATATGCGCCGATAGGGCCATAAATGGACTAAAATCCTAACATTTAAAAAAGGAAATTCCAAAACAACTAGGTACGTTTCCAAAAATATGGGCTCAACAAGATCAAGACCGTAAAAAGTTCCAAACGACCTGCAAGCATTAAAAAGCAGCACCACCATTTGCCCAAGTCAGGGAGTCCGTTAAAGTTGCTCAATGGGTTAAGACTGCCAAATGCCGGACCTACATTTCCCAATGAAGAAGCTGCACCACCAATGGCCGAGGTAAAATCTAGACCAAGCGCCGCCAGAACAAGTGCACCAATAATGAATAGCAACATGTACAGCACTAAGAATCCGATAATATTGTACACGATATCCTCTCGTACGGTCTTATTATTATAGCGTACGGGAATAATGGCATTGCTGTGTAAGCTTCGTTTGAATTCCAAAACCGCGTTTTTGATTATGATCAACTGGCGCATTACTTTGATGCCACCTGCCGTTGAACCTGCAGAGCCACCAAGGAACATGAGTCCGAAAAAGAAAATAGTAAGGAAAGGAGTCCATGCTGTAAAATCGGCCGTAACAAAACCGGTAGTCGTAACGACGGCTATAACCTGAAATAAACCATGGCGCAGCGAACTTTCTAATTCTCCAAAAGGCATAGGATGGTAGTCCGAAACAGGAACGTTAGCCTGAAAATAAATCACCGAAGCCGCCATGACCGCAAAGACGACAATAAAAAAAGTATAAAATTTAAACTCTTCATCCCGTAATATTTTCTGGACCTTCCCTTTAAAAGCGAAATAACTGAGTACAAAATTTGAACCGGCCAAGAACATGAAAAACATGACGATATATTGGATCAAAGGTTGATTGCTCCAATAGGCCAAACTGGCATTCTTAGTTGAAAAACCTCCTGTAGACAAGGTCGCCATAGAATGATTGATTGCATCGAAAAAGGACATGCCGGCCAACTTGAGCAACAGTGTTTCAGCGGCGGTATACCCTACATAAATTAGCCATAGACGTTTAGCAGTATCCGTAATTCGAGGGTGTAACTTATCTGCACTAGGGCCCGGAGCTTCGGCAGCGAACAATTGCATGCCACCAATACCTAGCAGAGGCAATATGGCTATGGCCAAAACAATGATTCCCATACCCCCGATCCAATGCGTAAGACTACGCCAGAACAATATTCCTTCGGGCATCGCTTCAATATCATCTAAAATAGAAGCCCCAGTTGTCGTATAGCCAGAAATCGTCTCGAAAAAAGCATTTGTTACACCAGGTATCGCGTCCGAAAAAATATACGGCAGCATCCCTGAAAGAGAAAGGCAAATCCACCCCAAAGTTACAATTAGATATCCTTCTTTTCGCTTGACTTCCTTTTTATGGTCTCTCGTAAAATACATGGCCGTCGCCCCCATAAACAATGCTGTAACAGCACCCAAGGCAATATCAGCAGTCGCCCCGTCACTATAAATTGCACTAACCAAAACCGCCAAAAGCATAAAGCCGCCATTGCACATTAATAGTAGCCCAAGAATATGAAATATGATTTTGGAGTTTAAACCCATCTATAAGAATAAGCGTTCGATTATGGGGATGACTTCAGGCAAACAACACACGACAACCCTATCCCCTTCTTGAATTCGAAAACCACCTAAAGCGATAATACCTTCTTCATCGCGAACTACACCACCAATGGTAGCTGACTTTGGAAAATCCATCTCGCGGATAACCTTTCCGGTCACCTTAGAACTTGCCTTTACCACGAATTCCAAAATCTCCGCATTTACATTGTTCAAACGCATAAGGGCCACTACTTCACCTTTACGTATATGGCGAAAAATGTTATTGGCGGCCAATAGCTTTTTGTTGATTAAGGTGTCGATACCTATTGAATGGGAAAGCTGAAAGTAATCCATGTTCTCAACAAGGGCAATGGCCTTTTTTATGCGCTTATTTTTTGCCACCAAACAAGACATGATGTTGGTTTCGGAATTTCCGGTTACGGCTATGAAAGCGTCCATTGATTCAAGACTCTCCTCCTCTAGCAATTCTACATTTCGCCCATCACCATTAATGACAAGGGCATTGGGCAAATCATCAGCTAAATCAAAGGCTTTCTCCTTGTTTTTTTCGATCAATTTTACATTGAACTTTTTGGCACAAAGATCACGGGCAGCCTTAAAACCTACCTTACTCCCGCCTAGGATCATCACATTTCTTATGTCCTCTTTTTTCTTCCCGGTAAGTTTATACAATTCATCTACGCCTTCTTTGACCGTAATAAAATAAACTTGATCCCCTTCTTTGAAAACAGTATCCCCTCTAGGAATAACTGTAAATTGAGTACCCATGCGCCTTAGGGCTATGGGCATAAAGTGCAATTCGGGGAATATTTTGGCAGCTTCCTTTACCATTTTGCCAACGAACGGAGCTGTTTTGGGTAGCGAAACCCCGACCATTATCAACTTGCCTTCCTCAAATTCATAGGTGTCATTAAAGGCACTCTTATTCAACAACATTTGAATTTCAGTAGCGGCGAGTTCTTCTGGGGAAATCAGTTCATCAATACCCAATTCATCGAACTTGAGCATTTCGCGATTGTCGATAAATTCTGTATTCGATATACGTGCAATTGTACGCTTGCATCCAAGTTGCTTAGCAAGGAGGCAAAGGGTTATATTGGTAGTTTCAGAAGAGGTGACCCCGATTACCAAATCAGAATTTTCAACGCGCGCGTCCTGTAAGACAGAAATAGAGGTCGCATCGCCACGCAACACTCTAATATCCAAATGGCTATCGGCATAGGCCAAGCTGGCCTTATCGGTATCGATCAATGTAATATCCTGGGACTCGTATGAGAGTAGTTTCGCCAAATGAAAACCGACTTCGCCCGCCCCGGCAATGATTATCTTCATCTATTTAGTTCATCTTGAATGCTATTGGTCAACATTTTGTTGCCAGAAAGAAAGAAATGCCATGTGTTATGGCTCTTTTGCAGTTCATATTAAGAAAGGTTTTGCCAGTACTATAGCGCAAAATTACACATTTTATTCCCCATGCCTTAAAAATTAACCGATAATTGAACAGTACATCCTAAGTGTTTAATGGCTCAATTGGGGCATTATTAAAGTACACAGGTCGTATCTTTGCAGAAAATTCTGAAAATGTCCGAAAAAGTAACCCCTTATGGATCAGGTGAAGGTGGAAAAAAAGAACAGGTTACCAAAATGTTCGATAACATCAGCAAGAATTACGACGGACTAAACCGCGTAATCTCTTTTGGAATTGATATAAAGTGGCGTAAACGAGTGGTAAAGCTACTGAAGGAGAAGAAGCCTAAAAGCATTCTAGATATTGCAACAGGAACTGGTGATTTGGCCATTAACCTAATGGAGACAGGAGCCCAGCGCATTGTTGGTTTGGATATCTCCCCGGGCATGTTAGCGGTTGGCAAGGAAAAGGTCGCTGAGAAGAACTTGGTCAATACTATTGAAATGATTGTAGGCGATAGTGAAAATTTGCCTTACGAAGACAATAGTTTTGATGCCGTAACTGTTGCCTTTGGGGTTCGTAATTTCGAAACACTCGAAAAAGGCCTGTCTGAAATTTACCGGGTACTTGCCAAAGATGGAACATTTGTGGTTCTAGAGACCTCGGTACCCACAAAAACACCCTATAAACAGGGTTATCACGTATACTGCAAATACATGTTACCAGTTGTAGGCCGACTTTTTTCGAAGGACCGCTCTGCGTATCGGTATTTAAGCGAATCGGCCGCAGTTTTTCCCCATGGCAAAGCTTTCAACAATATTTTGCGCAAAATCGGGTTTATAGAGGTAGAAAACAGACCTCAGACTTTTGGGGTTGCATCCATCTATGTTGCTACAAAGTAAAAATATGAGGAATACCCTTTTGCTACTCATCGGATTGTTCTTTTTTGGCCTTTATGCCGAAGCGCAGTTTAAGGAAAACCCTGTCCTAAATATCGAGAACAAGGACAAGAAAATCCTTAATTACGGCTATTTTTTGGGTTTTAACCAGTATGATTTCAAATTCGATTATCGAAATAATACTGGCAGGGATATCCTTGTAGACAAAACGGTAGGATTTAATGTTGGTCTTATCGGCGAGATGCGGATTAGCGAATTTTTTGACCTGCGAATCGAACCAGGATTACATTACAATGCCAGAACCTTGTTCTTTCCAGGCTTTACAGGAGATGATGCTACAGACGTCAACATAAAGCGCGAGGTAAAAAGTACCTATATCAATTTTCCATTATTACTCAAGATCAATACCAAGCGATTTGGAAATTTTAAGCCATTTCTGTTGGCCGGACCATCGGTTTCGCTAAACTTAGGAAGTAATGAATCGAATAAGGATGACAATAGTAGCGGTACCTTTAGGATGAAAAAATGGAACTACAATTATGAACTTGGCTTCGGGATAGACTTTTATCTAGAATACTTCAAATTTACACCAAGCATAAGGGGGGTATTTACGATCAATGACGAAATTATTCCCGATGCCGATCCCAATAGTCCGTGGACAGGAAATATAGAAGCATTTCGAACTAGAGGACTTTTTATAAACTTTACATTCGAATAGCAGATCAACTGTCCTTTGACCCGCGCTAAGTTGCGCAAAACTAATTGTCTGCGTTCAACTTCTTCTAATTTCATTCAAAAAAATTGCAGTTGCACTTGCCACGTTTAGGCTTTCGGTCGTTTGGTCGCCGAATTGTGGTATGCTAATTTTGTTCAAAATAGTATCAGCAATTGTTTTGCCAATACCATGTGCCTCATTGCCCATAACGAGAATACCTTTCGAGGGTAGGCTTTCTTCATGAACCGAGTTGCCACTCATGAAGGTACCAAATACGGGTACATCAACCTTGTTCAAAAACGACGCCAAATCAGTATACCCAATATTTACCCGCGTACTAGACCCCATAGTTGCCTGCAATACTTTTGGATTGTAACAATCTACCGTTTGTTCAGAGCAAACCAAGTGCTTAATGCCATACCAATCACACAAACGAATAATGGTTCCTAAATTTCCTGGATCGCGCACATCATCCAAGACAAGCACCCAGTCTTCAAAATCGATCTTTTTTGGTTGGGGGATATGAAATACACCCAAAACAGGACTCGGGGAATGTAATCCACTCATTTGGGCCAATTCTTTTTGGGAAACCAACTCAAAATCGGACGTATTCATATCAAAAAGTTTCTCCTGTGAAACATAGATCTTAACGACCTTATAATGGGAGTCTAAAAACTCCCTTACCGATTTTATACCCTCGACCACAAACATACCGTGTTGATTACGGTACTTTTTTTGCTGTAAGCTTTTAATCAATTTTATTTGGTTTTTGACAACCATATTATAATCTGTAAATAGTGTATTTTTGATTTCTATGTGGAGACCTTTGCGAACGAAAAATTCCAGAGCTAAAATAAGCCTATTATTTTTAGTCCTACTCGGTGTCTCTTGTAATACACTAAAACGTGTAGACGAAGATGAAATGCTCATTTACAAAAACAGCATTTACGTAGATAGCAGCAAAATCAATGATGAGGATATCGAAACCCTCATTTTGCAAAAAGAAAACACCAAACTTCTAGGTTACCCTCTTCGGCTAAATATATATAATTGGGCAAAAAAAAATCCCGATTCTTCATACCAGGCATGGCTAAATCGCAAGCCGGGCCGTGAAGAACGACTGGCTAAAATTTTATCTCAAAAACAAGTAGAGCGCCTAGGGGAATCATATTTGGTAAAAGGCCTTAGCCAAACCTTAAAGGGAATAGGTGAACCACCTGCCATTTTAGATACCTCGTTGACCCGAAGGTCTTTAGAACGCCTGAGCGACTATTACCGTAACCGAGGGTACTTTAATAACAATACCACATATGAAATCGACTCGCTTGACAAAAAACAGCGTGTTGAAGTAAAATATAAACTTAGCTTAGGAAAACCCGCAATGATCGATTCGGTTTCGCACCGTATCACCTCTCCAGCGCTCGATTCCATTTATCAACTAAATCTAGCTGACTCCCATATCAAAGCTGGCAACCAAATAGATATTAACGATTTTATAGACGAACGGCAACGGCTGACTACCCTGTTTCGCGAGAATGGGGTATATAATTTTCAAGAAAGTTCTGCCGGATTCGATTTTGTGGGAGATACCACCAAAGTCGCCAATGACCAAAAACAAAATGTTATTTTAAGGATAGATGACCTAAAAACAAGAGGTGAAGGTACAACCAGCTCAAAACCTTATAAAGTTTTTGCCTTTGACAAGATCAATATCTACACTGATTTTCTTTATGACGAGCGCGATGCCGAACAGCAATTTATTCGCCATAATGGGTACACTATTTTTTACCGTGGGAAATTGCGCTTTAAACCAGAAACCCTCACCGAAGCAATTTTCTTTGAACCAGATAGCGTATACCGCAACAAGGACAAGGTCGATACCTACAGGCGTATTAACGATCTAAACGTTTTTCGCTATCCTACGATAACCACTGTTGAGGATAGTACCGGAAACAGCTTAACCGCAAACATATACCTCTCCGCGAGACCTAAGTATTCGCTCAACCAAAATATCGATGTTACCCAATCGAGTATTCAGAACATTGGTATTGGTTATAGTCCGGCCCTCGTGGCGCGCAATGTTTTTAGAGGGGCTGAAAATCTAAGTTTGTCGGGAAGAATAAGCGTTGGTAATTCTAGAGACCCCAATCTAGAGGACGACCGTTTTTTCAATATTCAGGAATATGGTATTGACCTTAGCCTTGATTTTCCACGAATATGGTTTCCATTCGTAAATACAAACAAGTTCATTCCAGGATATACACTACCCAGAACACGATTGTCATTAGGCTATACTTCCCAAAAAAATGTGGGGCTAGACAAACAGACTTTCAATACCACCCTGGCATATAATTGGACTCCCTCTGATCGCATTAAACACAACATAGAGCTGATCAACGTACAATATGTGAACAACCTTAGAACCGATCAGTTCTTTAATTTTTACCGCAGTTCCTATAACAGTATCAACGATTTTGCGACAGACACTGCTAACCCATATTTGGCCAACAGGCCGCAATACTTTGAAATCCCTGATGGTGCTACCGAGCCTAGACTAATCGTACCAACGGGAATCGATAGTCTAATCCTTGAAATTCAGAATGGCGCCTTGCCAGTAGGTTCCGATAATTTAGAAACCGTTAATCAAGTTGATGAACGCAGAGAGCGCCTAATTCAGAACAACCTCATCTCAACGACCAACTATACTTTTAACTTGAACAATAAAACAGGTATTACCGATAATAGGTATTATCAATTTCGTTTTAAGGTAGAAAGTGCTGGCAATATTCTTTCGGCACTTTCTGGAATAATAGATTTCAAAAAAAATGAAAACGGGCAGAAAGAAATCATTAATGTACCTTTTTCCCAATACATCAAAACAGAATTCGATTATGTGAAATATTGGGATTTGAATCGTTCGAATGTGCTGGCCTTTCGTTCTTTTGCTGGCATCGCCATACCTTATGGCAATGCGACAAGTATCCCCTTTGTACGGAGTTATTTTGCCGGTGGCCCCAATGACAATAGGGGATGGTTCCCATACTCACTGGGACCGGGACGAACAAATGCACTGCAGGATTTTAACGAAGCGAACCTAAAATTGGCCCTCAACTTAGAGTATCGCTTCCCCATAGTCGGTGACTTTAAAGGAGCTCTTTTTGTAGACGCCGGTAACATATGGAATGTATTTGACGACGTTGATAATCCCGATGCAAAATTCGTGGGCATAAGTTCTTTGAACGATATTGCCATCGGTTCCGGATTTGGTGTTCGATATGATTTTACCTATTTCGTTTTTAGGGTCGATGTTGGTTTCAAGACCTATAACCCGGCAGAAATTCAGAACAAAAGATGGTTTAGAGATTACAATTTTGGAAATTCTGTTTTGCAAATCGGAATCAACTATCCATTTTAACGGTAAGCAAAAGTGCGAAAATGACATTTTTACAATCTTAAAATTGAGAATAACCAACAATGCGCTTCTAGTTATTTTATTACTTTTGTCCTTTTAAATCTATAAACTAACAGACCACAATTATGGGGCACAATATTAAGCCGGGCGTTGCAACTGGCGATGAAGTACAAGCGATATTCAACTATGCTAAAGAAAAAGGCTTTGCCTTACCAGCGGTAAATGTAATTGGTTCGAATACAATGAACGGCGTATTAGAAACAGCAGCAGCCTTAAATGCACCGGTTATTATTCAGTTTTCGAATGGTGGTGCCCAATTCAATGCAGGTAAAGGGCTTTCCAATGAAGGACAGAATGCGGCCATTCAAGGAGCGGTTGCAGGAGCCAAGCATGTGCATCAATTGGCGGAAGCTTATGGCGCAACCGTAATACTTCATACCGATCATTGTGCCAAAAAACTGTTGCCCTGGATTGACGGGTTGTTAGATGCCAGTGAAAAACATTATGCCGAAACTGGGAAGTCCCTTTTCAGTTCCCATATGATCGATCTTTCGGAGGAACCGATTGAAGAAAATATTGCGATTTGTAAAGAATATCTAGCCAGAATGGCAAAGATGGATATGACTCTTGAAATCGAATTGGGAATTACCGGTGGTGAAGAAGATGGAGTGGACAACTCCGATGTCGATGATTCTAAGCTATACACACAACCTGAAGAAGTGGCGTATGCATACGAGGAACTTTCAAAAGTTAGCCCTCGCTTTACAGTTGCCGCCGCCTTCGGAAATGTGCACGGTGTGTATAAACCTGGGAATGTAAAATTAACACCAAAAATTCTAAAAAATTCGCAAGAATTCGTCAGTGAAAAATATGGTGTTGAACACAACCATATCGATTTTGTTTTTCATGGCGGATCGGGATCCACGGTTGAAGAAATTCGTGAAGGCATTAGCTATGGTGTCATTAAAATGAATATCGACACAGACCTGCAGTACGCTTTTCTTTCAGGGGTGCGCGATTACGTGCAGACCAACAAAGACTATTTGCAAACGCAAATAGGAAATCCAGACGGTCCGGACGAGCCCAATAAAAAGAAATACGACCCAAGGGTATGGCTTAGGGAGGGCGAGAAGAGCTTCATTGAACGTTTGAAAAAAGCCTTTGAAGATTTAAATAATGTGAATACCTTATAGGTACCAACAGTTTAACCTTTAATACGAATGATATGAGTGCATGGTTCAAAAGAAAGGAAAAGGGAATACAAACAGCGACCGAAGAAAAAAAAGACACCCCAAAAGGCCTTTGGTATAAATCACCTACCGGCAAGATTGTTGAATCTGAAGTTCTGGCAAAGAACTTTTATGTAAGTCCCGAAGACGATTATCATGTTCGTATCGGCAGCAAGGAATATTTTGAAATTCTTTTCGATGACAATAAATTTAAAGAGTTAGACCATAAACTCAGTTCAAAAGATCCACTCAAATTCGAGGATACGAAAAAGTACTCGGATCGATTAAAGGCCGCTCAAAAAAAGACAGGCCTTAAAGATGCAGTGCGCACCGCCACAGGAAAATCAAATGGTAACGATATCGTAATTGCCTGTATGGACTTTGCCTTTATCGGGGGATCTATGGGCAGCGTTGTAGGGGAAAAAATAGCCCGCGCAATAGACCATGCCATTAAAAAGAAAGTTCCGTTTATGATGATTTCGAAATCTGGTGGTGCACGTATGATGGAAGCAGCGCTTTCTCTTATGCAGTTGGCAAAAACTTCCGCAAAATTAGCACAGCTCGCAGAGGCTGGCCTGCCGTATATTTCGCTTTGTACCGACCCAACCACTGGGGGAACAACAGCCTCTTATGCGATGCTAGGAGACATTAACATCGCCGAACCGGGTGCATTGATTGCCTTTGCAGGGCCACGGGTTGTGAAAGAAGCGACCGGACAAGAACTACCGGAAGGATTTCAAACGGCCGAATTTCTATTGGAACACGGATTTTTGGATTTTATCGTGCACCGTAGCCAATTGAAAGAGAAGGTAAATCTGTATATCGATTTGATTCGCAACAAGGCCGTAAGGGAATAAAAAATGCCCTGTCTCCCATTACCATGGGAGTACAAGACATTTTATTCAACTTATGTCTACAGCTAGTTGTTCTTGAATCTTCTAAGGAATATCTCTTGCGATGAACCATTAGGATAGGTCAATGTACCAATTGCATCACAGCTCCCGTCTCCAAAATCCAAGGTTGCAGTATTTTCGTTTTTTGAAATTTCAACTATACCGCTGACCAAGAACCTACAAGACCATTCTCTGCGCAATGGGGTTATAGTCTCTTTTACGAATACGTTCCCTTGTTTTCCGTTATAGGTGCGCTTACCGGAAATCAATACAACATTGTCTCCCCAAAAACCGCTGCCATAACCTTCTATCCATTCTCTAGTTCTATTGCCCGTGAAGCTAGCCGTCTCACCATCGGGCCATACGGCCTCAAACGAACCAATAGCGACTGCTTCCGGATTTCCATTGTCGTTCGCCCTAAGCCGTTCAACTGCGACACTACCCGTAACAGCTACGTTATTAAAGGTGAAATTTTCTAAAGAAATATCCAAGGTTTTCGATGCTGCTACCATATCCTTGGCATAGCTCATAGAAATAATTCCGCTCAGAACATTACCATTTGGCAATTCACATCCCGTTCCAAAATCAATAGTTTTTTTCTTGGAGGTTTCTGTAAGAACCGTGGTGATGGTTACGCAAGAAGGCAAATAATCTGAAGTATAAAGCCCTCTTGAGGTTGTCCTAATTTCATCGGTACTATATACGTCCTCTCCAATATTGATTATTTCTTCCGAGATCAATTCGGACTCATCGCTGGCTTTTAATTCAACGAGGTCGAAACTTTCTTGTTCTTGAGTTTGTTGACCTTCTTCCTTGCTACAAGAGACAATTGCCATTACGGCTATTAGCACCAATCCTCTTAATTGAAAACTCTTTAAATGCTTTTTCATTTTATCAATTTTTTTGGGTTAATAAAAGTGGAATTTGTGGGGCCATTTTAAGTTCAACTAGTATAAACCGTAGAAATGACTTAGTGCTTTGTAGGATACCGATCTTTCCAAAAGGTTTAATCACCTTCTAAAAAAAGTGCAATAATGATATGTACAAATTATAATAGTCTTATATTTGCGGCCTGATTGAAAATCAGTCAGATACATAAAAATCATTTAAAATAATATTGGAATGTATTTAACAAAAGAAGAGAAAGCCAAAATTTTCAAGAAACATGGCGGGAAAGCGGAGAACACAGGTTCTACCGAAGGTCAAATCGCGTTGTTCACCTATCGCATAAATCACTTGACCGGTCACCTTAAAAAGAATCATAAAGACTACAACACCGAACGTTCATTGGTAAAACTGGTAGGAAAAAGAAGGAGTCTTTTAGATTATATGATGAAGAAAGATATTGTAAAGTATCGTGAGCTTATCAAGGAATTGAATATTAGAAAATAATTTTTTCAGGGGCTGATTTTATTCAGCCCCTATTTTTATATATAGCCCTCGGCAAACCGAGGCAAAATTAAAAGCTGCACACAGTTTTTCATTGGTCAACACAACACAACAACTCCGGCCAGAGAAATCATCATGGCGGAGTGACCATTGTTCAACAAAATCCCGTATGCACGGGTATTAAATCAAATTTATGATTCCAAAAGTATTTAAAGAGGTCATCGACCTTGGTGACGGTAGAGAGATTTCTATCGAAACCGGAAAATTAGCGAAACAGGCACATGGTTCTGTAGTCGTACAATCAGGAAAATGTATGCTACTGTGTACGGTAGTATCGAACTATGAACAAAAAGATGTAGATTTTCTACCGCTAACCGTTGATTATCGCGAAAAATTCGCAGCGGCCGGTCGTTATCCGGGTGGTTTCTTCAAAAGAGAGGCAAGGCCAAGTGATGGTGAAGTTTTGACAATGCGTTTAGTAGACCGCGTTTTACGCCCGTTATTCCCAAAAGATTATCACTCTGAAACCCAGGTGATGATTCAATTGATGTCGCATGACGAGGATGTTATGCCAGATGCCATGGCAGGTTTGGCCGCATCGGCAGCAATTCAATTATCAGATTTTCCATTTGAATGTGCTATTTCCGAGGCTCGTGTGGGTCGTGTAAATGGTGAGTTCATAATCAATCCTACAAGAGCACAATTAGAAGAATCCGATATTGATATGATGATCGGTGCTTCGGCCGATTCTGTAATGATGGTCGAAGGGGAGATGGATGAGATTTCTGAAGAAGAAATGACCGAGGCGATCAAATTTGCCCATGAAGCCATAAAAGTACAATGTGCTGCCCAACTACGATTGGCCGAGGCCTTTGGAAAGAAGGAAGTTCGTGAATATCCGGAAGAAAGATCAGATGAAGATCTTGCCAAAAAAATTCACGATATGGCGTATGATAAAGTTTATGCCATTGCAAAAGCAGGATCTGCCAAGCATGAGAGAAGTGCCGCATTTTCAGAAATAAAAGAAGAAATTAAGGCCACCTTTACGGAAGAAGAGTTAGAAGATTTCGGTGATTTGGTTTCCAAATACTACCGAGCTGCTGAAAAAGCTGCAATTCGGGACCTCACCTTAAATGAAGGCCAACGATTGGATGGGCGTAAAACCACTGATATTCGGCCGATTTGGTGTGAAGTTGATTACCTACCATCAACACATGGTTCTGCTGTATTTACCAGAGGAGAAACGCAAGCCTTGGCCACAGTAACATTGGGTACATCACGCGATGCAAATAAAATAGATATGCCATCTCATGAAGGGGAGGAGAATTTCTATCTGCATTACAACTTCCCACCTTTTTGTACCGGTGAAGCACGACCGATCCGTGGAACATCTCGTAGAGAAGTTGGTCACGGTAACCTTGCACAGCGCGCTTTAAAGGGCATGGTACCAGATGACTGCCCATACACCGTTCGTGTGGTCTCGGAAGTATTGGAATCGAATGGTTCCTCTTCAATGGCAACAGTGTGTTCGGGTACAATGGCCATGATGGATGCGGGCGTTCAACTCAAAAAACCCGTTTCTGGTATCGCCATGGGCTTGATTTCTGACGCCGATTCTGGAAAATATGCAGTGTTATCGGATATCCTTGGAGATGAGGACCACCTTGGTGATATGGACTTTAAAGTAACCGGTACCGCTGACGGTATTACTGCTTGTCAGATGGATATTAAGGTTAAGGGCTTATCATATGAAATATTGGTAAAGGCCTTGATGCAGGCAAAGGATGGTCGTCTACACATTTTGGAAAAATTGACCGACACCATTGCAGCCCCTGCAGCTGATGTAAAACCTCATGCGCCACGAATGGTGACACGAGTAATTCCGAACGAATTTATCGGAGCGCTAATCGGTCCGGGAGGAAAAGTGATTCAAGAACTTCAGAAAGAAACAGGTACGACCATTGTGATCAATGAAGACCCTGTGACCGAAGAAGGTATTGTTGAGATATTGGGCACCGCGGAAGAAGGTATTTTGGCCGTTCAAGCGAAAATTGACTCGTTGATGTTCAAACCTCAAATGAACGAGACCTATCAGGTCAAAGTCATTAAGATGCTCGATTTTGGTGCTGTAGTCGAGTATATGGATGCCCCTGGAAACGAAACTCTGCTTCACGTTTCTGAATTGGCTTGGGAACGCACTGAGAACGTTTCCGATGTAGTAAACATGGGAGACGAATTCGAAGTGAAGTACTTAGGTACCGACCCAAGAACGCGAAAAGAGAAAGTTTCTAGAAAGGCACTTTTACCAAAACCCGAAGGTTATGTAGAAAGACCGCCACGCAGAAGGGATGACCGTCGTGGTCGCGATAATAGAGATCGTAAACCAAGAAGAGATCGAGACTAATTTCTTCTAACACATATGAGGCCTCAATCGAAAGATTGGGGCTTTTTTTATTTATAAGAGCTGCTATCTATTGATTACAATTTTCGCAATACGTCTTTCTAAGATAGTCGTCCTCCAGGAGTTGAAAGGTAACACCATCCTTTTCCGTTGGTTCAAACAGACCACAATACCTTATTTGATCAAGATTTATGGCATTCAACATAATAGCGCGATAATCATCTGTTTTGGTAAGTTCATTATCGGTAAGCGTTAGATTTAAATAATAGAACAGTAAATCCTCATCTACGACCACGTTGCGCACTTTCGGTACTAGTAGTTTTGCTGCTTGCTTCACATTGCTATAATAGGCCAAAAATTGAGCAAGACTAAAATAATCAACATCTGAAAGGAGGAGGCCCTGGTATTTGGCTATAACCTTGTTTACGGCAATATCTTTATTCACATAGTCTTTGGCTCTCATGTAACGCTCACTCTTTATGATATAAAAGTTAATCATCATACGTTGGATCAAGTTGTTCGAAATGCCGAACTTTTTCAACCCAAGAACCTTTTTTTTAAGCGCATTCTCATCAATTGACGCAATTTTGAATCGCCATATCTTAAAATCTATGGCCACCAAATTATATTTTATTCTCTTATTCGTCGGGTCTAACTTTTCGAGCAATTCAAGTTCATTTTTAACGATCAAGATATTTCTGTCATTAAGTTGGTACTTAAAGGCGCTTCTATTATTCAAGAAACGAACATATTTCAATTGTTCAGGCACCTCCAATTCGTCTAAAATATCTGGTGATACTTCATGATATTTTAATCTATTGAACAAGGAATTTTGAATTTTTGCTGCTTCTTTTAGTTCATCTTGTTTTATAGCATCATTAAATTGTTGCACCAAATCATTTAGGGGCAATTTGACGTATTCATCTTTCTTTTCAAGTTCCAAAGTGATAATCGCCTTCCGATGGTTTTTTAGAATCGACTCCATTTCTTGCGCATATGAACCTATCAACTTGTCCTTTAGCTGTGATTTATTCATCGATTTTAATGCCTCATATTCGCTACCTTGAATATCATTCAAAAAGTCGACCCAATTTTCAGCCATTGTAATTTCTGTATCTATACTGGGTTTCTGATATTCTTGCAGGGCACTCACAATGCTCTTGCTCCGTTGCTTTTGAAGTTGCAAATTCCGCTCTAAACTTCCCTCGATTGAGGAATACGCTTTTATAAGAATACGTTTAATATTGAAGTCCGTTAAATGTAGAGAATCATAAAGTGGTTTAATGTCACTTGGTACGTAGTGCGACTTGTTCTTTTCAAAAGGTATTGTGAATTTCAATTTCTTATACCTGGTTTTCAATCCTTTCATCATTGATCCGTCTGCTACCATTCCCTTATTATCAAAACTAATTGAGTCTAGATACATACCCATATCCAATAAATCCCAGTTGTAAGCCCTGAGGTTTGAAACGACATAGTACTGACATAGATTCTTATTGCCCAAGAACAAAATATTATACTCCAAGTCCTCTTTAGTGAGTTCTGAAGAAATCCTTCCGACCAACGTTCTATAAACCCCTTCTTCCTTTAACTTCAGTCCTTTTTTAAGTTGTGTGGAGTACACGGGTCTTAACAGTTTTCCTTTAATCTGTGGCGTTTTTACGGACGATAGATTACATTCATAAATTTTTTTGTTGACCACATCAACGGCGATACCGTCTTTGGGGTTTTTAAAGAGAGTATCAAACCACTTTTTATCATTGGTCTGAAAATACAGATTATTGTTTACCCGCTTTATTGAGAAATTAACTTCCTTTGGCCTTTGTTGAAAAGCAGCAAAACACTGCTTACAATTATATTCTCTTTTCGCTTCCGAATCTGGAAATACGATTCCATGAATAGCGCTTTGAGCAAAACAATTTGCCATGACAAAAAGTAGAAAAAAAACAAAGTTCAATGAGATCTTCTTCATTTTCAAATTTCGTTTGGTTATCTAAAGTGTATTCTCAATTACTATACCATATATAAAATCGTATGGAATATCAATGAAACGCTTCAAAAAAAATTATAATCTATTTCATTTTTGCTGGTCGATAAACATTTTTCAAAATATAGACGCAACCCTTTCGTGATTAACAAGACTACCTAATAAAGCCTTGTTTTATGAAGAAGTTAATCATACCTATTGTCCTATTGTTTTGCCTTATATCTTGTAATAAGGATTTTGGAAATTATTTTGATCAAGAAATCGATGCATTCCCGCCGAGAAATATCGAGAATGTAACGACCATTGCACAAGAAGACGATCTGTATTCCTATCTGAACCTAGTTGCCCAAGTAAAACAAGATACCATAACAGAGGTAGGTTGTATCGAATTCATTTACCCTTTCGTATTATTCCGGTTCGATGAAAACGATACCTACGTGAATCAAGTCTCGGTGCTGGGCAATCAAAATTTTACCTCGATCCTAAACGAACTGCAAGATGGTTACTCAATAGGCCTTAGTTATCCTATTTCCGGGAATCTTATAGACGGAACGCCCGTTACAGTCAACAGCAATGATGAACTACTACAATCGCTTGAAACGTGTATTGAGGAAGAATTGGAAATCATAATCGGTGGTTGCAACGCAATTGTACAGGATTGTATTTGGAAAATCACGGAAAGTAATCCTGAGGACAGTCCGTATATTGAATCCTTCTTTACGCTACGGGAAGATGGCAGTGTTGTTTTTTCCGTGCTCCAACCAGAAGAGGCAGTGGAAACCGAAGAAGGGGAAGAAGAGAATCCTGAGGAGCAAAACCCAGAATATGAAAGAGAAACCGGTACTTGGATATTCTATTTCATTGGTGCCGATCTTCATATGAATATAAATTTTGGGCCTGTTGAAGAAGATGAAAACGGGATGGCCGTAGCACAAGATTCTGTGAAACTTGAATGGAATTTTGATTGGAAAATCAATTATATTGACCTAGAAAAGATTGAACTAGAAAAAAGTTACACCGAATTAATAAGTACCGAAGACGGTGAACAGGAAGAAGTGCTAACAGCACTATTCACTTTGGAGAAAGAATGTGAGGAAGAAGAATCAGCACAACAATGATGGTAAAAATTTTGCAGGTGATTGGCCATATTGGAAGAGAACCTAATACCCTAATTCAAAGTACGTACTAGTTGAATGTAGATCAACTCATAAAAAGGTGTATCAAAAAAGACCGTGGGGCTCAAGAAGCACTCTATAATACCTATAGAAAAAAGTTGTTCCCAGTTTGCCTTAAGTACTGCAATTCTCGTTCAGAGGCAGAGGATCACTTGCACGATGTATTTATCGAAGTCTTCGATAAAATCCGAAAATATTCAGGGAGAGGTTCTTTTGAAGGTTGGATGAAACGTATCGCTATCAATAAGGCTATCGATAAGTATAAAAAGTATACGGTTTTTTCGATGCATGAAAAACAAAGCGAATTAATAACCGAGACCAATACCTTGCATAAAGATGATCTGCCACCATCCTTGGAAGTTTTAATGTCGCTTGTGCAAGAGCTACCAACTCAGTATCGGCTTGTATTTAACTTATATGAACTCGATGACTTTTCGCATCGGGAAATCGCAAAGATGTTACAGATCTCTGAAAGTTCGTCAAAATCAAATTTGCATAGAGGGAAGGCCATATTAAAACAGCGCATTTTAGCATTGAAAGAAGTAAGGCCGTTGAAAACCAGTTCTAATGGAAGATAAGAAAGACCTAGGAAAACTCTTTAAGGAGCGCTTGGCTAATGCTGAAGCGGAGCCGAGTACTGCGCTTTGGTCTCAAATTGAAAAAACCTTGGACCAAAAGCAAAAAAGACGTGGTTTTATATGGTTATGGCTAGGCGCATTTACTATTTTGACCTTCCTGTCGATTGCCTATTTCAGCAATCAGAGTTCTAATACACCTGTACTAGATCAACCATCAAATCCGATCTATGGCAAATCGGATACACTGCAGCAAAACAAAACTGTAAGCAGCCCCAATGACAAAAGAACGAATAATGGGGCAACCACCGATAATCAGTTGAAAAAAACTCTTGAGGCAAATCAGGATGGCGAAAGAGAACACGGAGCTACGAGAAATATGGTCAATGTCTCCAACACAAAAAATTCAAAATCAAAAAAAGGAAAGCTCACTATTCATGAAGGGACAATCCAGAAAGAACAAAAGACTTCTCAAAATGGGAGTCTAAAACAGGAAGAACCAATTAGGGCAGGAAGAGAGCAAGAAATTTCCTCTGGGACAATGAAAGTCACGGAAAAAACTTTGTATAATACCAGGTCGAACGCTGACGAAGAAGATGCGCAGGAAATACTTCTCGATTCAATACCCAATAAGGTAGTCGAAAAAAAGAAAAGGCTTGCGAAAGAACAGGACCTACCGAAAAAGAAAAAAGACAACCCAAAAAAATGGCTCCTTTCTATTCAGGGAGGGCCGAATATGTATGCCAACTTAAGCAATACCCTACCTTTCGACGACTTGCTGGCCGATCGTCAATTACGACCCGGAATATCCTATTCATATGGGGCTTTGATAAACATTCCGATATCGGATAAATATCTTCTCAGGTTTGGATACCGTAAAACCAACCTGAAGCTGTATGCAAACAAGGCCGTTCATATTGCCGATACCATAACCGGCCAATATCAATCGATCGTAAATTCAAGGGCACTTAGCAATACCAGAATAGCCTTGCCCAACTATCTAACCGAGACCTTATCTCCCGATAATGAATTTAAGATCGAGCAAAACGTAGATTATTATGTATTTCCCTTTGAGGTAATGTATCGTATAAAAGAAGGTCGTTTGGGTATTGATGCGATTGCAGGCAGTAGTATTATGGCATTGGGCAACACCAAAATAAACGTTGAAAGCCAAGTGGGCAAAGACCGTATCGGCAGCAGCACATATTTAAAAAAGTTTACCATCGCACCTACATTAGGTGTTGGCATAAAATATCAGCTCTTTGACGGCATAAGTATAGACGCCGAAACCATGCTCCAATATCAACCAAATGCATTTGAAAGCAGCTTTAAGAATGCCAATCCAATCATCTTCTCACTTGTTGTAGGTACGACCATAAGGCTTTAATCGCACATTTATGGCCCATATACGGGCCATTTTATTGCATTTCAACCTAAAAACAAAGTTTTTCACCCCTCATTGTAACATTTATAGCTTTTCTACGTATAAGTATATGCAGTCTATGCATTTATGAACTTAATTTAATTACATGAGACAGCTTAAGATTACAAAACAGGTCACTAATAGAGAGACCGCATCTTTGGACAAGTACTTGCAAGAAATCGGCAAAGTAGACTTGATTACCGCTGATGAAGAAGTAGAATTGGCTCAACGCATCAAGGCAGGCGACCAGATCGCTCTTGAAAAACTTACAAAAGCCAATCTTCGATTCGTAGTATCGGTTGCCAAGCAGTACCAAAACCAAGGCCTTACTCTGCCAGATTTGATCAATGAAGGAAACTTAGGATTGATCAAAGCGGCACAACGATTCGATGAAACACGTGGTTTTAAGTTTATCTCTTATGCCGTTTGGTGGATCCGCCAATCGATTTTACAAGCTTTGGCCGAACAATCGCGTATTGTTCGATTGCCTTTGAACAAGATTGGTTCGATCAACAAGATCAATAAGACTTTTGCTTTTTTAGAGCAGGCGCACGAACGAAAGCCTTCTCCTGAAGAAATTGCAAAAGAATTGGATATGACCGTTGCCGATGTAAAGCAATCCCTTAAAAACGCAGGTCGTCATGTATCGATGGATGCACCGTTGATTGACGGGGAAGATTCGAATCTTTACGATGTACTTCGTAGTGGAGAATCTCCTAATCCTGATAAGGAATTGTTGCACGAGTCATTGCGAACGGAAATTGAAAGAGCTCTAGAAACCCTGACACCAAGGGAAGCAGATGTGATTCGCCTTTATTTTGGATTGGCCGGTCAACATTCGATGACTTTGGAAGAAATTGGAGAAACCTTCGACTTAACTAGAGAAAGAGTTCGTCAAATTAAAGAAAAAGCCATTCGTAGGCTAAAACATACCTCGCGAAGCAAGATCTTGAAAACGTATCTGGGCTAAGCAAATTGCAATTTATCTGTTAAGATTGCCTTAAATTTTAATTTGTGGCATATAAATTGTAATTTTAACAATAACAACAGTTATCATGACTGTTCGTTTTTTGATTGATGAATAAACTCCGGCTGATTACCGGAGTTTTTTCATTTATAGGAATTAACAAAAATGCTATCTTGTTATACGTATTGCCTTAAAGCTTTGACAATCCATAAACGATCTTTTAAAGATCGCAAAAACAACTTTTCGCTAGCACATGATCAACAATGCAAGAACAACCCAATAATCCGCTTCACGGAATAAAACTGGTGGATATTTTAGAACATCTAACCCATAAATATTCGTGGGAAGAACTTGCCGAGCAAGTAAACATCAATTGTTTTAAGAGCAACCCGTCTATAAAGTCTTCCTTGAAGTTTTTAAGGAGAACACCTTGGGCAAGAGAAAAAGTAGAGCATTTGTATCTGAAATCCATGCAACGATAATGGGCCTCAATATTGTACTCATAGAACCAGAAATTCCTAATAATACAGGGAATATTGGCCGGCTCGCCTTAGCAACAGGCGCTACCTTACATTTGGTGAAACCATTTGGTTTTGAGTTAACCGATAAACGCCTCAAAAGAGCCGGACTTGATTATTGGCCACATATTTCTATTTGCATTTACGAAAATACTTTAGAATTCCTAGAGACACATGGTACCAAAGAGCTGGTCTATTTCTCAAGTCACGGGGAACGTCCCTATTGGGATATTGAATTTACAGATAACATGTTCCTGATTTTTGGAAAAGAATCTGTCGGCCTTTCGAAGCAACTCCTAGCAATAAATAAAGATCATCTCTACAAAATTCCGTTATACAGCGAACATATTCGCAGTCTCAATCTAGCGAATGCAGTTGGCATAGTTGTGTACGAAGGCCTAAGAACCTTGAAGACTTAACACACTATAAGTACCACTTCTTTAACGACCCAAATACTTCCAAGCTGTTGTTGAATACCTTATTTTAGTATTGTATAATTTGATATGATTTTTGATTTGATCAGAATTATAAAAATATAAATGAGCGTGAAGGAGGAAAAGGCGTATATCTTAGGAACCGACAAAGAAGAGCTTTTTAGATTGGGCGTTCAACATCAAGTTTGGGCAGAAGAGGCCCAACATGGATGGCGTGTCGCACAATTTAGGCCTGGTCAAACGATACTTGATCTAGGCTGCGGACCAGGATACTGTTCTGAGGAACTCGCATTTCTTGTAGGAGAAAAGGGGAAGGTTATCGGCATTGATAAATCAGAAAAATATATTGAATTTCTCCAAGAAACAGCTTCTCGACATAACCTTAATATCTTGGCGATGCAAGCTGATTTTGACAATATGCTACTTGAACCTTCTAGCTTAGATGGTATGTATTGCCGATGGGCGTTGGCCTGGATACCTAATCCGAAGGAGGTATTACAAAAGGTTGTGCAAGCGCTAAAGCCTGGAGGAAGAATGGTCATTCAAGAATATTACGATTGGTCGTTGCTACAGACCGAGCCTAGAAAGGAAGCTCTTGCCCATGCAATATCACAGGCGCTAAAAAGCTTCAAAGACACGGATAACGAAGTAGATATAGGAAGAAACTTGCCCTCATTGCTTCCAGAAATCGGAATGAAGATCATTGGGTTTAGACCAATGGCAAAAATAGCTACCCCCGATAATGGTATTTGGCAATGGCCAAAAACCTTCTTTCAAAGTTACTTTCCCAGATTGATCGAACAGAACTATCTGACCCCTCAAGAGGTAGACTCCGCCCTAGAAGATTTAGAGGCCCTAGAAAAAGTAAGTGGAGCCTCGATCTGCACTTGTTTAATGATCGAAGTTATTGCAGAAAAAATAATCTAGATGATCTGTATAAAGAAATCGCTATTACTTTTAACAATAACTTTGTTGATTACGGGCTGCCGAAGCGACAAAAAAGAAACCGATACTCCTGCGGCCCAAGTTGATTTTGTTACCCCTTTGGGTAAGGAAATTACCTTGCCTAAACCCTCAGAGAAACTAGTAGATCAATACCAGACCGCTAAAGCGAAATACGAGAACGACTCCAAAGATGTGGATCATATCATTTGGTTTGGACGAAGAACCGCTTACCTAGGAAAGTATGCAGACGCCATTGCCATATATTCAAAAGGAATAAAATCATTCCCAAATGAACCTCGATTATATAGGCATAGAGGTCATCGCTACATATCATTACGAAAGTTCGATGAGGCTATCGCTGATCTCGAAAAAGCCGGCGAACTCATTAAGGATACCGAAAATGAAATTGAACCTGATGGCATGCCAAATGCAATGAACATTCCTGTGAGCACATTGCACGGTAATATCTGGTATCACTTAGGTTTAGCATATTATCTAACGCACGACTATGAAAGGGCTTACGAGGCTTATGTGAAATGCCGTGCCTCTGGCACGCTTGATGATAATATCGTTTCTAGCACCCATTGGTTGTACATGATTCAAAGACGCCTCGGAAATACTGAGCTTGCAAATGAGATGTTGGCACCCATATCCAACGAAATGAATGTCATAGAAAATCATAGTTACTATAAGCTTTGTAAATTTTATAAAAACCTCATTCCCATAGATTCCCTATCACAGACCAAAACAGGCAGTCCGTCTTCTGATGCTATTTTATACGGGCTTGCCAATTGGCATTTTTACACTAGTGAAAAGGAAAAATCGAAAGAAGCCATGGCGAAGATCGTGACCAGCAATGCATGGAGCTCCTTTGGCTATATTGCTGCGGAGAGTGATTTAATCGAGTACTTTAATCACGAGCTTAAATAAGCGAGAGAATTCCGATACCTATCCTACCGACTCAATTGCGTATTTTTGTATCGAATTCTCAAGTTCACAAACCACATGAGTAAAACAAAAATAGCCCCTTCCCTACTTGCAGCCGATTTTGGAAATCTGCAACGTGATGTTGAATTGGTAAATAATAGTGCTGCCGATTGGCATCACATCGATGTAATGGATGGTGTCTTCGTTCCAAACATTTCGTATGGTATGCCAGTCGTAAAGGCTATTGCCAAGCACGCCACGAAACCACTCGATGTGCATCTTATGATAGTTGACCCCGACCGCTATATACAAACATTCGCAGATTTAGGTGCGCAAATTCTTAGCGTTCACTATGAGGCCTGCACTCATTTACACAGGAGTCTACAAGCCATTAAATCGGCTGGTATGAAAGCCGGCGTTGCACTGAATCCTCATACCAACGTGCAACTATTGGAGGATACTATTCAAGACATTGATGTAGTTTGTTTGATGAGTGTGAATCCAGGTTTTGGGGGCCAGTCGTTTATTGAAAATACGTACACTAAAGTAAAGAGTTTGAAAGAAATGATTATCCGAAAAGGTGCAAAAACCCTTATCGAAATTGACGGCGGAGTAACCTCAAAAAATGCCAAAGCCCTAGTCGATTCAGGTGCTGATGTTTTGGTTGCCGGCAGTTTTGTTTTTAAAAGTAAACATCCTGTCGATACCATAAAAGAACTTAAGGAACTAGCCGGCTAATGAAAACCTACGAGCTTGTAATTGTAGGAGGTGGCCCTATAGGCATTGCCTGTGGGCTTGAAGCCAAAAAAAATGGGCTCAATTATCTTATAATTGAAAAAGGGCCTATTGTAAATTCGCTTTTTAATTACCCATCGAACATGCAGTTTTTTTCATCTTCCGAAAAACTGGAAATCGACGATATCCCATTTATAAGCAAAGAGGCAAAGCCAAAACGAGATGAAGCACTTGAGTACTATCGTCGAATTGTCACCTCTAACAATCTAAACATCAAGCTGTTTGAAAAAGTGGCGAAAGTTATAAAGACTAATGATCTATTTACTATTCACACAGATAAGGCCAAATATTCTGCCTTGAATGTAGTCTTAGCTACCGGATTTTACGACTTGCCCAAAACCCTGGATATAGTTGGAGAACACTTATCAAAGGTATCGCACTATTACAACAACCCCCATTTTTACGCGAGCCAAAAACTCGCGGTAATAGGTGCCAGTAATTCTGCGGTAGATGCTGCTTTGGAATGTTATCGGAAAGGATCTGAGGTTACCTTGATCATTCGAGGTCCAGAAGTTGGCAAGCGCGTTAAATATTGGGTACGACCAGATATTTTGAATCGCATCGAGGAGGGCAGTATAAAAACGTATTACAACTCTAATGTCAAGGAAATTCACAAAGACCACATTGTTGTTGCCTCGCCAGAAGGCGAAGTTGTTCTTGAAAACGATTTTGTATTGGCCTTAACAGGTTACAAACCGAATTTTGAATTCCTTGAGACTATTGGAATCACCCTCTCCAAAGATGAGAAACGCCTTCCGACCTATAATCCCGAAACCATGGAAAGCAACGTTAAGGGTCTTTATTTGGCCGGGGTTATTTGTGGCGGAATGGAAACCCATAAATGGTTTATTGAGAATTCTAGGATACATGCAAAAGTGATTGTAAAGGCCATTCTTAGCTAAATATCCAATCATATTGGTTAAAAACACTATAGAATCCCTGTTTTCAGGGGGCAACAATGCGCTATAAAACGTTTACTTGCGTTTCGAAAGTTGGCTTAACTTTGTAAATTGTCCTAACGCATAATAAGAAATTCTTGAGCGATCAAACCACATTTTATACATGCCGATCAAGCACATGGCACTTTTTGATAATGCTATTGGTGTGTATTGGTTTCTCCCATTTTATTTTTCCTCAAGAGAATTCCCAGACAATTACCTTTTCAACCGTTCCCAATGAAAAACAAAAATCTCTAAAGCCCTATTATGAGGCACTAAAAACGGCTGAATTCGGGGCACCACGATTTTCGATTTTTGAACAATTAGCAACACATCACATTCAAAAGGCCAATACAGATTCCATTATGTACTATGGAGACCTATATTTAAAAGAGATTCAGAATTGGGACAAACCTGAGCTAGAAAAGAAATTTCATCTGACGAAGGCATACCACATTCTTGCCAATGGCTGTAAATTCAATGGACTTTTCGATAATGCAATTACGTGGCATTTCAAAGGAATATCGGAAGCTGAAGCTATTAAAAATACCGAATATCAATACCTGCATAAAATTGGCTTGGGCAAAAACTATAATCTCAAAAACGAATATGACAAGGCGATTTCTCTTTTAAAAAAGGCCCGAGAGGATTTTGATGATGAACAAGCCCAGTTGACGAACGAAGCCTTGATTTATCTTGGTGATGCCTATTATGCGAAAAATGATTTGCAACTGGCGCAAACAACCCTAGAGGAGGCCTTGGAACGAAGTAAGGCCTCTGGCAATCTAGAAATGGAATTAACCATTAATATAAAGCTTGGTTTGCTTGCCGAACATAACAATGACTTTGAAAAAGCATTTACCTATTACAATGAAAGTAGAAATCGTGGACTTCAATCGGGTTTCTTTACCATATATTTTGAAGGTACTATTCGAATAGGAAATCTTTTTTATAAAGAAGGTAATTATCAGGCGGCCAATGCGGCGCTATCTACAGCATATGTGAATGCCATTGAACGCGAAAACCTGCATTATCAGGCCCAAATACTGAGTGTACAGCATAAGGTCTTTTCCGCTACCGAAGACTATAACAACGCATATGCGGTAATGACCCAGCTTGCCAATATTAAAAGCAAAATCAATACCGCCCAACAGCAAAAAGTCAGTAAAGAACTTGAGGTGCAATATGAAACGCTTCAAAAAGAGAAACAAATACTGAATCTTACTGAAAAACAGCTGCAGAAAGAATCGGAATTGCAGCGTCAGAAAACATATAAGAATGCCTTTCTGATTGGGTTTTTGATAATTTTGTTCCCAATTATAGCATTGCTCTATACGTATTATCAAAAAATTCAGGCACAGAGCGAGCTTTCAAGGAAACTTGAAGAAATCAACATTCAAAAAGTAGAGGCCCTGAGAAAAGAACAAGAATTGAATTTAATCAAGGCTTCCATTCAGGGACAGGATGAGGAACGCAAGCGAATCGCGCAAGAACTCCATGATAGTATTGGAGGCAATCTTGCAGGGATTAAGCTTCAATTTGCCAGTATGAACGGCGATTCGGAAAAACTAAAAAACCTAACCGGACAAATTGATGAAACCTATCAATTGGTACGCGATATCTCGCACACACTTATACCGCAAAAATTTAGACAAAATGACTTTACCGATTTGATTCGGGAATATGCCAATTCTATTTCGAATACCGGTAAACTTGAGGTGGGTTTTCATCCGCATCCTGAAAAAGAAATCAAGGCAATAGATGAAAAGCACCAAATGGAGATTTATAAGATCATACAAGAATTAATGACGAATACCTTGAAACATGCCGATGCGAGTTCTGTAGAGATTCATCTGAGTCTGATCGATAATGATCTCTCGCTTATATTTGAGGACAACGGAGGCGGATTCGAAACCAATTCGATAATGGAAGGAATTGGCTTGGAAAATATTAAGAACAGGATAAAGGAACTAAAAGGAACTTTACATATCGATTCTGTATTAGAACGCGGAACCGTTGTATCAATAGAAATACCAATTGAAACTACTGCATCATGAATTACAATCTAATAATTGCCGACGATCATAAGATGTTCATCGATGGTCTTTTAAGCATTCTCAAAGATGCACCAGATCTGAAAGTGGTATTGACCGCCAAGAACGGTGCGCAGGTAGCAAAGTACTTGGAAATCAATGGTGCGGACAACCTTCATTTATTGATTACCGACCTCACCATGCCAGAAATGGATGGTATTCAGCTCAACAAAGTTGTAAAAGAAAACTATCCCAGCCTAAAAACACTTGTTGTAAGTATGCATATTGACGGCGGAATGATCGACAAACTTATTCGGAATAACGTAGATGGTTATGTGCCCAAAAATGCGGAAAAAGAAGAATTGCTCAATGCCATTCGAAGCATAATCGGTGGTGACAAATACTTTTCTGCAGAAATAAAGAGGGCCTATACCGATGCGATGTTCGAAAATAAGAAACAAGAGGAAATCTCGTTGACCGATCGTGAAGTTCAAGTTCTTAGGCTTATTGCGGAAGAAAATACTACCCAGGAAATCGCAGACAAACTATTTCTAAGCAAACATACCATAGAAAGCTACCGCAAAAATCTTATCTCAAAATTGCAGGTAAAAAATCTAGCAGGATTGACAAAGCACGCCATTAAAATGGGACTCCTAGATTCTTAGACCCTATTATCAATAGCTTACAGATTAAAGTACCCCCTGAATATTGGGAGTATTTATTTCACTCTTTTTGGCCAACCATTCGGCCTGCCAAAATTTCATCTTTGAAGTGTTCTACAAACTAAAAACACCTGAAGATGAAAACGTTGAAATTTAGACTTTTTACCTTAATGATTGTAGCATTTTTTATTTCCTGTAGCAGTGACAACAAACGCGCAGCGCAAATTGAAAATGTATCAAAGATTAGCTCAGACATACTATTAGAAAATAGTATTATTCAAAAAAAAGGTGGACCAAACTTTGAAAAACAAACCCTTACGCTTTCAGGCAAGAACCTTTTAAATGCAACAGCGACACTGAAGATAACCAATCAAAAAGGAGAGGAAGTGAGCTGTGTCTCTTATCCGGCCGTCGCACTGATTCATCAAGAATATCGCACGGCAAATTCAACTTTAAAGAAAGCACATATACGCGAAGTGGTTCAAAACTATTTTATAGATGATGATAAACTTGCTGTCGTTGAATAATACTCATATAAGACCTATGGCAAATTAGTTAGTTCACTTTTGAAAATTATTTTTCAGGCTTCTCTTCACCACGCTTTCCTTAACTCATAGCTTTATCTATATCGGTTTTGAATGACAAAAAGTCGATACGCTAGTATCGACTTTTCGAATGTAGTGACCGCGGAGGGATTCAAACCCCCAACCCTCAGAGCCGAAATCTGATGCGCTATTCAGTTGCGCCACGCGGCCTTATGTTATCCTAATTTACTTTTTACAATAGTAGAAATGGTTTTGCCATCAGCTTGGCCCGCCAATTGCTTGGAAACTATTCCCATTACCTTGCCCATATCTTTCATGCCCACTGCTCCAGTGGCAGCAATAGTCTCAACAACTACTTTCTCAATCTCATCAGCACCCAATTGTTCTGGCAAAAATTGCTCAATTACACGTACCTGAGCCAGTTCTGGTTCGGCAAGATCATTACGGCCCTGCTCTAAAAATATGGCTGCACTATCCTTGCGTTGCTTTACTAATTTTTGAACCAACGTAATTTCATCGGCATCTGAAAGCCCAGCTCCAGAACCTCCCTCGGTCTGGGCCAAAAGCAAAGCCGATTTTATGGCACGCAATGATTCCAACGCAACTTTGTCTTTTGCCTTCATCGCCATTTTCATTTGCTCCATTACCTTATCCTGTAAGCCCATAGTGTCATAAATTGGATTGCGAAGATAAAGAATAAACCCGAAAATCTATCCGATTTTCGGGTTCATAAATTTATGGGGAAACGTACTTTAATCTACATTATCATGTAGAAAAGAATTATTGGAACGTAACTGAATCTCATCATTGCTATCCTCTCCTAATGTGGTTCTAGATACCTTGCTGTCATTGGAGGATTCAGTTAAGTCGATACCCTGTCTCTTGTACGCAGGTTCTTTTTCGATTTCGTCGATACTATTAATATTATTTTGAAACTTGTAATTGAAATCCTTGAGTTTTCTTCTGCGCTCATCGGCCCGCTCCTTTAAGAGGGTTTCAATTGGGCTATCCATTGGATCAACACTTTCTGTTTCTGTGTTATTGGGAGTATCCTCATCGACGACTATCTTTTCAAATACCAATTCGTCTTCTATTATTTTAGGCTCGTATTGTTCAGCCTTAGACTTTGCACCGGTCAATTCATTTTCCAACTCCATATAATCATCAAGACTATATCGTGTCTCACCATTTTTATTGTATTCTAAAACCGGGATTACCTCAATATGATCATTAACTTTCATCTCTTTAACCTCTTCCTCCTCTTCCAAATCAAAGGTTATAGTTTGTTCCTCCTCTTCTATAGTCTCTTCCTGTTGTGAAAGGGGCATATCAAAGCTAATGGCGAATTGATCTTCGGTAGCAGATACTTCCTCGGCATCAACGACATCCATATTGCTTATTTCAGGCGTCGTGTCGATTATAATAAAGTCTTCTTCACTTACTTCTTCTTTGACCACTTCTTCGATTACTTCCTCATAAAAAACATTAAAATTCTTGATGTAATTCGTAGTTGGAATCAAATCCATTCCCAAATCGAGCACGTTCTCCTCCTCGGCAACCTCATGTTTCAAGATGGGTTCGTCCATAACCTCGAGGTCATCTACCAACTGATGTACAATAGGCTCTGCCGTTAAATTGTGCTCTGCTTTTTGCCCTTCTTCCAAGGTGTGGATGATTTTTTTAGATTCTGTATTCGCAATCGAGTCTTGTTGCTCTACATCAAATCCTGTAGCGATAACGGTTACTGCAATAGCCTCGCCCAATTCTTCGTCTTCCCCAACACCCATGATAATATTTGCACCATGGCCTGCCTCAATTTGAATATGGTCATTGATTTCTCCGATTTCATCGATAGTGATTTCTTGAGAACCTGAAACGATGAGCAATAAAACGTTCTTGGCTCCTGCGATCTTATTGTCATTAAGTAGAGGAGAATCCAAGGCTTTCATTATTGCCTCGTTGGCTCTTGCAGAGCCTGTAGCTACAGCCGATCCCATAATTGCGGTTCCACTATTGGAAAGTACCGTTTTAGCGTCTCTAAGGTCGATATTCTGTGTATAATGATGTGTGATTACCTCTGCAATTCCTCGTGCGGCCGTAGAAAGGACTTCATCGGCCTTGGAGAAACCTGCTTTAAAACCTAAGTTCCCATATACTTCACGTAATTTGTTATTGTTGATTACAATCAAGGAATCTACATTGTTCCTTAGTTTTTCGATACCCAACTGAGCTTGTTCGCAGCGCATCTTACCTTCAAATTGAAAAGGCATGGTTACAATCCCCACGGTAAGGATGTCCATCTCTTTTGCTTGTTTGGCAATTACGGGAGCAGCGCCAGTACCTGTTCCCCCGCCCATACCAGCGGTTATGAAAACCATTTTTGTTGTTGTATCCAACATCGCTTTGATATCCTCCATACTTTCCATTGCGGCTTGCTCCCCTACTTCAGGGTTAGCACCGGCACCTAGACCTTCGGTAAGGGATACGCCCAACTGAATCTTGTTTGGGATAGAACTATTGTTCAATGCCTGTGAATCGGTATTTAGAATTACAAAATCGACCCCGTTTATTCCCGATTGAAACATGTGATTGATGGCATTGCTGCCGCCACCACCCACGCCAATCACCTTAATTACGTTGCTTTTGTGCTTTGGAAGATCAAAAGCTATTCCGTCAAACTCCGTGTTGTTGCTCATATGACTTTTTTACTGGTTTAATTTTTATTTTATATTTCTTATTCAGCATTGTCCAAAAAGTCCTTCAGCTTCTCAGACCATTTATCAAATACCGATTTTCGTTCTTTTTTCTGTACTGCTGCTGTTGTATCGCCCTCATCACCGGCCATTACAAATTCCTCTTCGATCGGCGTATCCGATTCTCCCATCTCCCCGATTGTTGGTTTTGGCCTAGACTCATTCTGCACCGCATTCATCAATAACCCAACTGCTGTTGCATACAGTGGGCTCGCGATTTCAGAATCTGAATCTCCTGCCAAATGCTCATTGGGGAAACCAATTCTCGTATCCATACCAGTGATGTACTCGACCAATTGTTTCAAATGTTTCAATTGGCTACCACCACCAGTTAATACGATACCGGCTATAAGTTTTTTCTTCTGTTCTTCATGGCCATAGTTTTTTATTTCGACGTATACCTGTTCGATAATCTCTACTACTCTAGCATGAATGATCTTGGAAAGGTTTTTCAATGTGATTTCCTTAGGTTCCCTTCCCCTCAATCCAGGAATGGAAACAATCTCATTATCTTTATTTTCACCTGGCCAGGCCGAACCGAATTTCATTTTGAGCAATTCTGCCTGCTTCTCTATAATAGAACAACCTTCCTTGATATCTTCGGTAATGACACCACCGCCAAAAGGGATAACGGCCGTATGTCGGATGATACCGTCTTTAAATATGGCCAAATCAGTAGTACCGCCACCTATATCGATCAAGGCTACACCAGCCTCTTTTTCTTCCTTGCTCAACACAGCCTCTGATGAAGCTAAAGGTTCAAGTGTAATATTTCCTAAGTCCAAACCGGCACTCTTAATACATCGGCCTACATTTCTAATACTGGAAACTTGGCCTACGACCACATGAAAATTAGCCTCCAATCGTCCGCCGTACATCCCTATGGGTTCCTTTATCTCTGCCTGACCATCGACCTTGTATTCTTGTGGAAGCACATGAATTATTTCTTCTCCAGGGAGCATGACCAATTTATATACCTGGTTGCACAGCGTTTCCAAATCGTCCTCGTTGATAACTTCTTCAGAATCGGCCCGGGTAATGTAGTCACTATGGTGTAAGCTTCTGATATGTTGCCCGGCTATACCAACCACAACAGATCCTATTTTAAGTCCGGAGTTCATCTCTGCTTCTTCAACGGCTTGCTGAATAGATTGTATCGTTTGGGTAATGTTGTTTACCACACCACGATGAACCCCTAAGCTTTTTGATTTACCAATACCCAATACCTCTATTTTACCATACTCGTTCTTCTTGCCGATAATGGCAACGATTTTGGTTGTACCGATATCCAACCCAACTGAATAATTACCTACTTCCATATCTTATATTTTGGTGCACACGACTTGATTATTAAACTCTAGACTTACAATGGTATACTTTGCCAACGTATCATCTTTATCTGCCTTGGCGTAAAACGCCTTGAAATTGTTGAACTTCTCCTCTAGGTTTTCAATACTCCCCAGATTCACAACAAAATTCTCCATTCTGAATTTCAGTTGATACTTGTCTATATCCTCAATATGAATTCCAATCACGTTCTTCCGCAGAAATTCATCCCCATTGATGTACTTCAATATTTCATAAACATCTTCCAGTGTTTCACCTGTAATTTTTCCCGTTATAATAGGAACTCTTGCAGAGTGACTGGTGGAAAGTGGCATACGTTTCCCCTCATCGTCCACATAGAATTTGGTATCTGCCTCTACCCGTCCGATTGGTTTTCTTTGAACAATTTTGGATTTAAGTTTACCGTCAACAGTAAGATAAACTTGGGCACTTTTTACCATTTTGTTGGCCTGCAAGGCCTTCTCCATAGTATTCAAAACTAATTTTTCTTTGGGCATGTTTTCGAGGCCACCGAATTTTTGTATTAACAATTTATTAACCGTGGACTGCGTGATGTACAAATTCTGATCCCCAACGAATTCTACGTTCATTCCGTCTACATTTTTTTCTTCACTTCTATGTGAAGAAAATGCGTAAAGGCCTACTATTACTAGCATTAAGCTAAAAAGCTTTACATAGTTCCAATTAATTTGCATATTCAAGTTCTCTTTTGATTTTTGATATTTCCAATCCAATGTCTCCCGCGCCCAGTGTAATCAGGATTTCAGGATTCTGTTCTTTAATTTCCTGTACGAGTTCTGATTTGCGAACCAACTTCTTATGCGGATTTTCAATTTTATCCAATAACCACTTCGACGTAATGCCTTCTATGGGTTTTTCACGGGCTGGATAGATTTCGAGTAGGATAACACTATCGAATTTCGAAAGGCTTTTGGCAAAATCTTCTGCAAAATCTTGTGTTCGCGAAAATAGATGAGGCTGAAAAACAGCCAGCACCTTTTTCTTCGAATGCATTTCGGAAACGGCATCGTAAATCGCGTCTATTTCGGTTGGGTGATGTGCATAGTCATCGATAAAAACAAAGTCATCTGTTTTGATCTTATAGCTAAACCTACGCTGTACCCCTTTGAATGAGTTCAATGCACGGGCGAGACGGTCTGGGGAAGAACCGGTCTCAACCGCCATTGCAAACGCCACCAAGCCATTGAGCAGATTATGTCTGCCCGGCTTACTGAATTTCACCCCCTTTAAGCTAATTCGTGGGGTATTCAAATCGAATATGTAGGTGCCATGTTCTATTCTTAAGTTATTTATACAATAATCAGAATCATCTTCGATACCATAAGTAATACCTTCTATCGGGAGCCCCTTGCGGACAAATAGTTTACCATCATCTTCAACTTTTGCCGCGAACTCCTTGAATGATCTATGTAACTCCTCCTGGTTTCCATATATGTCTAAGTGATCTGCATCCATTGATGTGATACAGGCAACATTTGGAAACAATCTCAAAAAGGAACGATCAAACTCATCGGCCTCGACTACGGATGTCTCATTCCCAGAAAAGAAAAAATTGCTGTTGAAATCTTCAGAAATTCCGCCGAGGAAAGCCGTAAAAGGTGTTTGTGTCTCTTTCAATAAGTGCGCTAGAATGCTCGAGGTTGTCGTTTTACCATGAGTACCGGCAACGGCCAAACAGAAGGTGTCTTTGGTGACCAGTCCCAATACCTCCGATCTTTTGAACAACTGAAATCCATTATTCAAAAAGAACTGATATTCAGAATGCTCACTAGGCACCGCAGGCGTATATACGATCAATGTCTCTTGGGCGTCTTTATACACATTGGCTACTTGGGAAATATCGTCCTCGTAATGAATGGCTATATCAAGAGCTTCCAATTCGCGTGTCAGTGGCGTCGCTGTCTTATCATAGCCAGCTACATTCTTGTTCAAAAACTTAAAATAACGTGCCAAAGCCGACATTCCAATGCCGCCAATTCCGATAAAGTACACGTTATGTATTTCGTTCAAGTTCATAAATGTTTTTTCACTTGCCCCTTTTTATTGGCAGTGGGACTTCTAGTATTTCAATAATCTCTCAATCTCGTCAACGATATCTTTTGTTGCGTTGGGCTTCGCCAAATTCTGAATATGGTTGCTCAATTGCTGTTGCTTCTCCTTGGATTTATATAGTGCCGAAAAAACTCTTTCAAACTGTGCGTCCAATTCAGTTTCTTTGAGCATTATTGCCGCATCTTTCTGTACCAAGGCTTCTGCATTTTTGGTTTGATGGTCTTCAGCGACATTGGGTGACGGAATGAAAATGGTCGGCTTGCCGACTATGCATAGCTCAGAAACAGAGCCCGCCCCCGCCCTTGATATAATAATATTGGCTGCGGCATAGGTGTAATCCATTCGATTCAAAAAGTCATATACCTTTACACTTTCTGAATTGTATTTCTCATATTCATTGATATAGAGTTTACCACATTGCCAAACTACTTGTAAGCCTTGATTTTTGAAATAGGCCAATTTCTCTTCTATCAATTGGTTTACCCTTCTTGCCCCCAAACTTCCGCCTAATACTAGAAGTACTGGCCTACTTGGATCAAGGCCAAAAAAAGCTATTGCTTCGTTTCTGTCACTCTTCATTTGAACCAAATCGTCTCGTACAGGATTTCCGGTTTTAACAACTTTATCCTTTGGAAAAAAGCGCTCCATACCATCGTAGGCTACACAAATTTTGGCCACTCTATTTTTCAACAATTTATTGGTAACACCCGCATATGAATTCTGTTCTTGCAATACGCAAGGGATATTTCTACCCGAGGCTACCCTTAGCAGCGGACCGCTCGCAAAACCACCTGTCCCGATGACGACATCGGGTTTAAAGCGCGAAACGATTTTGCCTGCTTTGATCAAACTACTAATCAGTTTAAATGGAAACATCAAGTTTTTTAGGGTGAGTTTCCGTTGCAACCCTGTAATCCATAATCCTTCTATTTCATACCCCGCCTTGGGTACTTTTTCCATCTCCATGCGGTCTTTGGCCCCTACAAAGAGAAATTTCGCATCAGGATATCTTTTTTTCAATTCATTGGCAATCGCCACTGCCGGATAAATATGACCGCCGGTTCCTCCTCCTGATAATATAAATCTATAACTGCCCACTCAACACTTCTAAAGGGTTGGTCATGTCTATCTTATCTAATTTGGAACTTTTCTTTTTCTTCTTTTTTGTGGTTTCCTTGACACTGGCACTCAAAATTATCCCGATGGCTAAACAGGTCATCCAACTAGAGGTTCCCCCACTACTGATCAAGGGTAAGGTTTGCCCGGTTACCGGAAACAATTCAACGGCAACGGCCATATTGATCAAGGCCTGAAACACTATAGGTATGCCTACCCCAAGCACCAGTAACTTGCCAAAAACCGTTTTGTTTACGTTGGCGATTACCACAATTCGAAATAGAAAAAACAGGTAAGCGATCATAAGCACAAACCCACCCACTAGACCGTACTCCTCAACTATAATAGCATATATGAAGTCTGATGAGCTTTGCGGCAAAAAGTTCTTTTGAACACTTTTGCCAGCCCCTTTTCCGATAATCCCTCCAGAGGCAATGGCAATCTTGGCGTGCTCAATTTGATAATCGGCTTCGGTGTCTTTTCCATTTACGAAGTTTTCCAACCTATTTCCCCAAGTATCGACCCTATCTTCAAAAAGATCGGGGAAGGCCTTGGCCGTCAATACAAACAAGAACAAGCACATAATTCCCGCACCAACTATGCTAGCCAGGTACTTAAAAGGATATCCTCCAAGAAAACAGAGGAGCAATACCATTGAAAATATGATGGCAGCCGTCGAGAAATTGGCTGGTAAGATTAAAGCGATAACCAAGAAAACAGGGAGCCAAAGTGGTATTATGCTCTCTTTGAACGTAATGACTTGATCTTTGACCTTGGTCAAGTATCGGGCCACGTAGATCATCAGCACTACAGCAGCCAGGTTGGATGTTTGGAAGGTTATGCCGACCAAGGGAATACTGATCCAACGGCTAGCATTCGCGCCACCTATAGTGGTGCCTTGTGCCAAAGTGAAGACCAGTAAGACCAGAACAATGGGCAAGGCCATAATCGATAGTCCTTTGAAATAACGGGTGGGAATTCGATGAACACCGTAGATTATCCCAAAGCCTAGAATCAATAAGAAGGCATGCTTCAGCAAATGTCCTGTAGTAGTTCCTTTCCCCACGACATATACCAAATTACTACTAGCGCTATATACCGGCAAGAACGAGAACAACGCCAAAAGGGCCACCACGGCCCAAAGCGCTTTATCTCCTTTTATGTTCTTGAACAATGATAACATGGTCTATAAATTTCTAATGGCGGCTTTAAATTGTTCGCCACGATCTTCATAATTCTTAAAGAGATCAAAACTTGCACAGGCTGGGGACAGGAGCACATTATCCCCACGTTCTCCAATTTTATAAGCTACTTTTACCGCTTCCTCCATGGCATAGGTCTCAACCAATAAATCCACAACGTTTCCGAAGGTTTCCTTGATCTTGCTATTATCCAATCCCAAACAAATAATCGCTTTCACCTTTTCACGTACCAAGGGCATCAATTCTCTATAATCATTCCCTTTATCCACACCGCCAACAATCCACACCGTAGGTGCCGACATGCTATCCAAGGCAAAGAAAGTAGCATTCACATTCGTAGCCTTCGAATCGTTTATGTATTGAACATGAGCAATTTTCAACACCTTTTCCAATCGGTGGGGTGCTCCTTGAAAATTGGTTACGCTGGCGCGTATCGATTCCTTCCGAATACCTACTAGTTTTGCCGCAAGAGCAGCGGCCATTGTATTCTTTACATTGTGTTTTCCCTCGAGGGCTAGATTGTCGGTCATAATCGTTATTGAATTATTAGCTGTTGTTATTTCCATTTCGTTATTCTTGATTTGGGCCCCTTCGGTCACTTCCTTTTGTAGTGAAAAGGGCAATAATTTTGATTTGATCGGGTTTGCCTTTAACCAGTTTACCAATACCTCATCATCGGCATCATAGATGAAGTAATCCTCGGAAGTCTGGTTCTCTGCGATACGAAATTTAGATGCGATATACTTTTCGAACGTATAATCGTATCGATCCAGATGATCTGGGGTGATATTGGTAATGATCGCGATATGCGGTCTAAAACCTGTAATACCATCAAGTTGAAAACTGCTTATTTCGAGCACATAAACATCATGCTCGAATTCGGCTACCATCTTAGCGAAACTATCACCTATGTTACCGGCCATTCCAACATTTAGACCTCCTTCTTTGAGCAAGTGATTCGCTAACATCGTAGTAGTGGTCTTACCATTACTCCCTGTAATGCCAATAATGGTGGCATCGGTATAGCGACTTGCAAATTCAATCTCCGAAACAAGAGCTATTCCTTTCTCTCTTAGCTGAATTACCAAAGGCACCGAATCAGGTATTCCCGGACTCTTCATAACCACATCGGCATTTAGAATCTTAGCGGTCGTATGCTGTTCTTCTTCCCAATCAATTTCAAAATGTTCAAGAACGTTTCTGTATTTCTCCTTTACTTTTCCTTTATCGGATAGGAACACATCGAATCCCTTTTGTTTTCCTAAAATAGCTGTGCCTACACCACTTTCTCCCCCGCCTAAAATCACTAGCCGTGCCATTTATCTAACCTTTAATGTCACGATGGATAATATTGCCAAAATGATTCCGACGATCCAGAACCGAGTGACTATCTTACTTTCGTGATATCCCTTTTTCTGATAATGGTGGTGTAAGGGCGACATTAAAAAAATGCGTTTACCTTCACCAAACTTCTTTTTGGTATACTTGAAATAGCCCACCTGTAACATCACCGATATAGATTCAGCAAAGAAAATTCCGCACATCAACGGTATCAAGAGTTCTTTACGTATAATGATGGCTATTACCGCGATGACCCCCCCAATGGTTAAACTACCGGTATCTCCCATAAATACTTGCGCCGGGTAGGTATTGTACCAGAGAAAGCCCACCAACGCTCCAAGGAAGGCCGCTATAAAGACTATGAGTTCAGAGGCCCCTGGGATGAACATAATATCGAGGTAATCAGAGAAGTTGTAATTACCGGAAACTAGGGTGAAAACGCCGAGGGTAAATACAATTATGGCCGATGTACCAGCTGCCAGACCATCAATGCCATCTGTAAGATTGGCGCCGTTTGAAACTCCGGAAACGATTAAAATCACAAAGGGAATGAATACCAACCAAGCATACTTTTCAGCACCTTCCCCGGCCCAAGAAATAAAGTCGCCATAATCGAGTTCATTGTGCTTGAAAAAAGGAACTGTTGTTCTGGTTGACTTGATTGATTTACCTTCAACTTCCTCAACGACCAATTGCTCGGTTATGATAGAGTTATTGCGTTCGCGCATCGTGACTTCTGAATGAAAATAAAGCGTTGCCCCCACGGCAAGACCAAGTACCACTTGACCCAGAACTTTGAACCTGCCTTTGAGGCCCTCTTTGTTTTTTCGGAATACCTTAATGTAGTCGTCGGCAAAACCTATAAGGCCCATCCAGATAATCGTACATATTAGTAAAATGATGTAGATATTGTCTAGGCGTGCCAAGAGAATTACCGGAATAAGAGTGGAGACAATAATGATTATACCCCCCATGGTTGGCGTGCCTGCTTTTTCTTTTTGACCTTCAAGACCCAGATCGCGAATCGTTTCCCCAATCTGCTGCTTTTGCAAAAACATAATAATACGCTTACCGTATGCCGCGCCGATCAAGAGGGAAAACAAAACGGCAAGAGCTGCACGGAAGGTGGTAAAAGCAAACAAACTTGCTCCCGGCACTTGGTATTGTTTTTCTAAATAATCAAATAAGTAGTACAGCATTACTTAAGTTTATCGTTTGGGCTTAGAAATCGTCCTTGTTATTCTCGTTTTATCTACTCTATTTATCCATACTTTCCAATAGCTCTTTTACCACTTTAAAATCATCGAAATCGACGCGATTG
This sequence comes from uncultured Flavobacteriaceae bacterium, assembly GCA_938017825.1. Lineage (GTDB taxonomy): Bacteria > Bacteroidota > Bacteroidia > Flavobacteriales > Flavobacteriaceae > Pelagihabitans. Next base: position 23,249 of record CALIJE010000016.1, on the reverse strand, counting down.
CCATTTGTTTCCTGATAGGTTTCATGACCCTTACCGGCCACTAAAATGATATCATTGGCGACTGCCAATTGACATGCCGTCTTGATCGCTTGCTTCCTATTTTCAATAGACAGTATTTTCTTGGTGTTCTGTGGTTCTACCCCTGCCTCCATTTCTTCTATGATAGCATTCGGCAATTCCGTTCTGGGGTTGTCTGATGTGAATATGGCTTTGTTGCTCATTTCAGAAGCGATATGACCCATAACCGGGCGCTTTGACCTGTCTCTATCGCCACCACACCCCACAACGGTGATGACGTTTTCATTTCCAGTTCTCAATGCGTTGATAGTATCAAGCACATTTTTAAGCGCATCCGGCGTATGGGCATAATCAACTATAGCCGTAATTTTTTCTTTTGATATGAAGTATTGGAATCGTCCGTCTACATTGTCTAACTCACTTAACAATCTCAAGGTTTCCAATTGTTCAAGGCCAAGTAAATCGGCGGTGGCATATATGGCCAACATATTATAGGCATTAAAGAGCCCAATTAATTTCGACCACAATTCATGATCGTTGATCTTCAGCAGTTGTCCGTCAAATTGGTTCTCCAAAATCTGGGCACGGTAATCCGCATAATTCTTTAGGGCGTATGTTTGCTTTTTGGCCTTCGTATTTTGTAGCATTACCAAACCATTTTTATCATCGATATTGGTAAGGGCAAAAGCACTTTTTGGCAACTCGTCGAACAATGTTTTTTTAGTATCACGATATTCTGCGAAGGTCTTGTGATAATCTAAATGGTCATGCGATAGGTTGCTGAAGATGGCTCCTGCGAATTCTAGGCCTTGTGTTCTCTTTTGATGTATACCATGTGAACTCACTTCCATAAAACAATACTCCACACCTGCTTCGTTCATCAGCGCCAAATGATGGTTAATCGTCATGGCATCAGGGGTGGTATGACTAGTTGCATATTCAGTGTCATCCACCATTATCTTAATCGTTGATATTAAGCCTACCTTAAAGCCTGCTTTTTTGAACAATTGAAACAAGAGGCTACTTATAGTTGTTTTACCATTTGTACCCGTAACACCGACCAACTTTAGGTTCTTTGATGGGTTATCATAGAAGTTCGAAGCCATGATTGCCAAGGCAGCATTGCCGTTCTTAACTTCAACATAAGTAACTTCGTTCACAAAGCTTTTCGGCAAAATCTCACAAACAATGGCCTTTGCACCACTCTCAATCGCCGTATCTATGTACTTATGGCCATCGGTAAGCGTTCCCTTTATGGCAATAAAAACATCGTCCATCCCTACTTTACGGGAATCGAAACAAACCGAATTGACCATAGCAGCAGTACTGCCGCTTACGGATTTTATTCCAACACCGTACAATATGTCTTTAAGTGCCTTCACGATAATTCGAGAACTATTTTATTTACCTTGTTAATATCTGTACCGGTATTCACCGATTGTGTGCGAACTTTACCGTTACCTTTTACTTCGACCTGAATGCCTAAATTTTCCAATATTGAAACGGCGTCCATACCACTCATACCCTTTACATTCGGAACTTTGTTATATCTCTTCTGGGCTTCGACGTAGTATTTTTGAAAATCACCATCTAGATTACCATTTGCTTTTTTAGGCATTTCAACCTCATCGATCAACGGAGAATTGGCATAAATTTTTCTTGCGACAGACTTAAATACTGGACCAGATACATCAGCACCATAGTAACCTACACTCTTGTCTGGTTCATGTATGACTACAATACAGGAGTATTTAGGCGCATCAGCGGGAAAATATCCAGCGAATGTGGAGATGTAACGTAACTTGTCAGGATCTTTCGAAGCATAATTTTTCTGAGCCGTACCGGTTTTGCCGGCCATCGAAAAATTGGGTGAATACAGACCATGACCAGTACCATGTTCTTTCTCCACTACATTCTTCATTAAGTCACGTACTTGGGCAGCGGTTTCTTTAGAACAGATCGCGGCGTTAATAACTTCGGTCTCAAACTTTTCAATGGTCCTATCCCATTCTCGAACTTCCTTGATCAACTTTGGCTTTACCATTCTTCCGTCATTGGCAATTGCATTATAGAAGGTCAAGGTTTGTAAAGGTGTCATCGAAACTTCATACCCATAAGCCATCTGGGCCAATGAAAGACCAGACCATCCTTTATCACCGGGATAGCGAATAAGGGGCTTTCCTTCTCCCTTGATTGGCAGGCCCAATTCTCGATGAAGGTTCATCGACATGAGACGGTTCACATATTTTGCCGGGGATTTCTTATACCCATTATGAATCATTTTGGCAAAGGCGGTATTTGAGGAAACTTCGAAGGCCTTGGCTATTGAGATTTCACCATAACCACCATGTTTCGAGTCTCTTACCCGATGGTTATAGATTTTCCAGGACCCTTTCTCGGTATCAATCACAGAGCTCGTATCGATTACCTTGTCCTCTAGGGCGGCCACCAAATTCATCAACTTGAACGTTGAGCCTGGTTCATGTGATTCTCCAATGGCGTAGTTCAAACGTTCATAGTATTTGCCATCACTGGTTCTGCCTAAATTCGATATCGCTTTGATCTCACCAGTCTTTGTCTCCATTACGATAACGCTGCCATGCTCGGCCTTATAGTGTTCTAATTGGCGCAATAGTGCATGATGTGCGATATCTTGAATATTCACATCAATCGTAGAAAATACGTCATAGCCATCTTTAGGCTCTACAATATTGTCTTGCCCAATTGGCTTCCATTGGCCTTTGGCAATCTTCTGCTTATGCCTTTTTCCCTCGGTTCCTCTTAGATATTCCCCAAAAGCCCCCTCTAACCCTACTCTAGTATAATAACCGTTTTCATCAACCCGTTCATAACCCACACTGCGTTCGGCGATTTTTCCCAATGGGTGCTCACGAACCGTTTTTTGTTCGATGATCAAACCACCTTGATAAGGCCCCTTTTCGAATAATGGAAATTCTTTAAGTTCCATATAGTCCGAATAATCCAAATTGCGGGCAATAAGAGCGTATCTGTTTTTATTGGCTTTTGCTTTTCGAAGTAACTGTTGGTAATGAGAAGCAGATTTGTTAAGTAGTTTCGAAAGTGACTCCGAAAGTGGACCGATATACTTTTTAAAATTTTCCTCACTAACGGTAACCGCATCGAATCGTATTGTATAGCGCGAGACAGAGGTAGCGAGTAGACTGCCGTCATCGGAATACAAATTGCCGCGATTCGGGGCAATTGTAAATATTTTAGAGGTACGTTCTTCGGCCAAATCGCGGTACTTGTCACCATCGACCATCTGAATACTAACCAATTTGACCATAACGGCCACGGCAAATAGAAACAGGAAACCTGCAACGAAATACAATCGCTTTAATATGTTCTTCTCTTTAATTGCCACGCTTCTTGGTAATCGATTTTACCCTTATTTTTTTTGGTGGAATGTCAGAGGGATACAATTCATCTTGCTCCAAAACTTCAGTAAGAGTACTTTCAAATTTTAATTGCTGTGCATCTTTATGCGTATCAACAAATTGACTTCTCAATTCTTTGACCTCCTCATTCAAATCGGCAATTCGATGAACTTTGGCATCTGCCGAGTGACTGCTCCCGATCATGACCGCTGCCAAAAAGGATGCGAAAATGATAAAAAGCCAGTTCTTGGGAGCGTCTCCGCTAACCAAGAATTTTCCTTTTAAAATGTCTAGTATTCCGTTTTTCACCTGGATTGGGTTTATTATAATTTTTCAGCAATTCGCAATTTGGCACTTCGCGCCCTGTTATTGTTGGCTATTTCTTCTTTCGATGGAACAATTAGCCGCCCTACTTTTTTAAATGGAACAACCATGTTCCCGTAAAAATCTTTTTCAGGCTCGCCTTCAAACTGACCTGACCTGATGTAACGTTTTACCAATCTATCTTCTAAAGAATGATAGCTAATAAGGCTCAGTCGCCCTCCAGGCTCAAGAATTTCAGCGGTTTGAAGCAAAAATTCCTTAATCGATTCTATCTCTTGGTTCACCTCTATGCGTATAGCCTGATATACCTGGGCCAGGATTTTATGCGCTTTGGCATTAGGCAGAAACCGCTGTAAAACAGTCTTTAAACCAGTGGTGGTTTTGATAGGGTTCAACTCTCTTGCCTCCGTTATGGCCTGTGCCATCGCGTTGGCATTTCGCAGTTCGCCATATTCGAACAAAACCTTCCGAAGCTGGTCGTAGGTATACTTGTTTACCACGTTAAATGCAGAGAATTCATTGCGCTTGCTCATTCTCATATCCAAATCGGCATCGAAGCGCGTAGAAAAACCACGTGCTGCCATATCGAATTGATGGGATGAGACGCCAAAATCCCCAAGGATACCATCTACTTTCCGAATGCCATAGAACTTTAAAAACTGCTTGATATAGCGGTAGTTTTCATTGATCAGTGTAAATCGTTCGTCCGCTATCGCATTTTGCAATGCATCCTCGTCCTGATCAAAGGCGACCAACCTGCCGTTCTCACCTAATCTTCTCAATATCTCTTTAGAATGTCCACCTCCTCCGAAGGTGACGTCCACATAAATTCCGTCTGCCTTGATCCCTAATGCATCTATCGACTCCGATAGCAATACCGGATTATGATACATCGTCAAAATCATCACCATCATCCCCCATTACCTCTTCGGCCAAGGCCGCAAAGTCTTCCGCCGTTTCCTCAAGAACTTTCTCGTAACTCTCTTTATCCCAGATTTCTACAATGTTAATCGCCGAACTCAACACAACCTCTTTTTTAATACCTGCAATCGCCACAAGGTTCTTTGGAATCAATAACCTACCTGTGGCATCGATCTCAACCACTTTTACACCGGCCGAGAAACGACGAATGAAATCATTGTTCTTTTTCTTGAATCGATTCTTACGATTCATACGCTTCATGAGCAGATTCCACTCTTCCATAGGATAAAGCTCCAAACAAGGCTGAAAAACCGACCTTTTTACCACAAAACCCTTGTTCAATACCGGAGCCATCTGATTTTTTAGGGCAACAGGCATCATTACCCTACCTTTGGCATCGGCCTTACAGTCGTATGTTCCAATGAAATTGATCACTAGTTCGGTTGGTTTGTGCTTTAATAACTCAAAACTACAAATTTTATTACCACATTTTACCACAAATTACCACTTTATTGCTAAAATTTGTTTTTACAGGCCAAAATTTGACCTTTAAAGACTAAAAAGTAGGTTATGAAATTTGCTCAAAATGTATCCACTGTGCTGCCATAATAGGGAAATGCCTATCTTAGCGGATTAGGCAACCAACCACCTATGCATGAAGGAGAAACTGATCACTGAGGGCAAATACCGCTACATCGAAATTGGTGAAGGCGAACCAATGATTATTTTACATGGGTTGATGGGCGGGCTCAGCAATTTTCATGGGGTGGCCGAGCATTTTCCGGCTAAAGGCTATCGCGTGCTGATACCCGAGCTACCAATCTATGATATGCCCATGATGAAAACGAACGTAAAGCAGTTCGCCAAATTCCTTGAGAAATTTATAGAGTTCAAAAAACTTAAGAATGTGATTCTTTTAGGGAATTCACTTGGAGGTCATATTGGGCTATTGCACACCAAATTATATCCCGAAATGGTGAAGGCCTTGGTCATTACCGGAAGTTCGGGGCTTTACGAAAGTGCAATGGGCGATGGCTATCCCAGACGGGGCGATTATGAATTTATAAAGAAAAAGGCCCAAGACGTCTTCTACGATCCTGCTGTGGCCACCAAGGAGATCGTTGATGAAGTTTTTGACACGGTAAACGATCGTGGAAAAATCATTAAAACGCTCGCTATTGCGAAAAGTGCAATTCGTCATAATATGTCGAAAGATTTACCTAAGATGAAAACCCCAACCTGTATCATATGGGGAAAAAACGACACTGTTACTCCTCCAGATGTAGCCGATCTTTTTCATGAACTACTCCCTGATTCAGACTTATTCTGGATCGATAAATGCGGTCATGCCCCTATGATGGAACATCCTAATGAATTCAATAGAATATTAGACGCCTGGTTGCTACAACGTGGGTTTTTGGGAAAAGGGAATTAAAAAATCCTCTTTTAGTAATATCATCTTGTCGTGAAAATCAAATCTGCTAATTTTGTAATGAGCAATTCAGAGGTCTCTAAATGTCCGTCTGAGCCGCTGCCCGAATACGCCTTTATTGGGCGATCAAATGTCGGCAAGTCGTCCTTGATCAACATGCTCACCGACCGGAAACATCTCGCCAAAACTTCTGGGAGACCTGGTAAGACGCAGCTTATAAATCACTTTAAGATAAACAACAATTGGTTTCTTGTAGATTTACCTGGCTATGGCTATGCCAGAGTTTCTAAAAAAGAGAAAAGTACCTTTCAAAAATACATCACCAATTACTTCGAGCAGCGCAAGCAATTGGTCTGCTCATTTGTGCTTGTGGATATTCGACATGAACCGCAGCCCATTGATATGGAATTCATGCAATGGCTGGGCGAAAACCAAATTCCCTTCTGTATAATTTTTACCAAGGCCGATAAGTTGAAGCCGGCTATTGTTGAGAAAAACGTACAAGATTATCTTAATAAAATGATCGAAACCTTGTGGGAAGAAGCGCCGAAATTTTTTATCACTTCATCATCGAAAAGAATTGGTAGGGATGAGGTGCTCAAATTTATAGCTCAGATCAATAAGGAATTTATTGAAAATTCTTAGAGATATCTTGCCTTTCCTTTAGCAGGTTTATTAAATCTTGTGTTTTCTCCATGGCATTTAACTCTTCGGTCTTCACACATACCTCTAAACCATGGTTGGTTTCAGACAACACAATCGGAAATGTAAATTTGTGACCAAATTTAGAAGCATACCCAGCTGCAAATTCGTCTTTATGCAAAAACACCATTTGTATATCACTGCCTTTTCGAAATTTTTTCCATACCTGATTTTCTGAAAAGGAACCATACGTAATATCGCAAAGACTGCAAGGATAGGTCGCCGGACTAAAAATCTTATGGGCACCATCCAATATCATGTTGCGCAGACCCGAATCGGCATTATAGATAAAAATTAATTTTTTGGAGTTTTCATTCTTCATAGCTCCTTACTAAAGTATATATTTAAGGTAGGTTATACGTCTGCAAACTAGATTATTACTTACAGCGCCAAAGGCTTAATTATTAATTGAAACCTAATGAAAAATTGTGTTTATACCTTGCTATTGTTTGTACTACTAACGTTCAGTTGTAACGAAAAATCAAAGCTTCAAGTACCTCCGATTGCTGCTCCTTTTTCAAATCTGGATACGCTATCTACCAACGACTGGTGGAATAGAGGTGAAAATCCCATTATTAATTTAAAGGTGAATCGAGACAGCGTAATTTCATTTGGAATATATACGGTTTCAAAAAACACCTTAAAGTTAAGCGCACAATTGTATCCACTATATCCAGATGAAACAAGGAAGATACGTTTAGAAATTGAAGAGGATGGTAATTGGCAAGAAATTCAAACGCAATTGGTTAATGATATAGGGTGGTCAGCGCTATTTAGGGTCAATAATTGGGATGGCACAAAAGACACGAAATACCGCATTCGACATGGTACAAATGCAATTTTCGAGGGCCTTGTTCGCAAGGACCCTAAGGACAATAAGCTTATTTCCATGGCTGCACTTTCCTGTAATTCAAACCAAGACAGGGGTTCGCGCGAGAACTATGTGCGCAACATCAACCATCAAAATCCCGATTTGGTTTTCTTCGCGGGCGACCAATCTTATGATCATACCGAACATACGGCCGCCTGGTTAAAATTCGGGCTCCAATTTAAAGAGACCTTTCGCAATCGACCGGCGATCACGATTCCCGACGATCACGATATTGGACAAGGAAATCTATGGGGCGAAAATGGAAAGTTATCCGTGACAAAAGGTAGTCCTGATGGTGGGTATCGGTATCATCCAAAATATGTACAAATGGTAGAACGCTGCCAAACAGCTCATTTACCAGACCCCTATGACCCAACGCCCATAGAAAGGGGCATCGGTGTATATTATACCAATCTTTTACTGGGCGGTGTAGACTTCGCAATTTTAGAAGATCGAAAATTCAAATCAGGGCCTGAAGGAAAGATACCGAGACAAGGCCCAAGACCCGATCATATTCGCAATCCAGAATACGACCCCGCATCCATCGATTTACCTGAACTCACGCTCTTGGGTGAACGGCAATTGAAGTTTTTGGAAAACTGGGGAAGTACCAATACCGAAATGATTAAAGTGGTTCTTTCCCAAACCGGTTTCTGTGGTGGCGCCCACATTCATGGCTCTTTAGACAATAGGCTTCATGCCGATTTAGACAGTAATGGTTGGCCACAAACAGGTCGAAAAAAAGCACTAAGGCTACTACAAAAAGCCAAGGCTGTGCATATTGCAGGTGACCAACATTTGGCAACAGTAATCAAACAAGGAATCGATGAGTTCAGAGATGGGCCGTGGGCGTTTATCGTACCCGCGATAGTAAATGATTATTACAGCCGTTGGTGGTGGCCCGAAAATGAACTAGCCGGTTCCAACCCCAACCCGGATACAACCTTACCCTATACCGGTGATTATTTTGACGGATTCAATAATAAGATAAGCATGATGGCCTACGTAAATCCAGAAAGTCCGTCAAAAGGCGCTGGCTACGGTCTTATTAAGTTCAATAAAGAAGATGCTACCATTACATTTGAATGTTGGCCGAGGTACGTCGATGTGCGCAACACTGAGGCTAAACAATTCGAAGGATGGCCGATTAGCGTTCCATTGGATTATTGATTTTATTCGCTTCGATGTCTTGTCGGTACACTTTTGGAGTACGCCCCACATTCCTTTTGAAATATTTTATGAAATAGGATACATCCTCAAAACCTAGACGAAAGGCAATCTCGCTAACCTGAAAACTCGTATACGCAAGCAGTCGTTTAGCCTCAAGTCTCGTGCGCTCAGCAATTAATTGAGAGGGTGATTTCTGTACCATTCTATTGGTTATGTTCGATAAGGTCTTCGAGGATATATGTAGGGCTTTGGCATAATAACTTACCGATTTATGACCTATGTAATTCAACTCGATGAGCTCCTTGAGTATAAAAAACTGTAGTTCATATTGACTGGTCGCACCGATACGGTTTGTGGCAGCCGTTTTTTGTAAACGCTCTAAGGTTATTAAGAAAGATTTAAGCAAGTACCTGATTACCTCTTCGTTCCCAAAGCTATGACGAGAATTTAGTTCTTCCTGAATTAAATGGAGGTACGATAATCCTAATTCTTCGGTTTTAGGATCAATTGCATAATATGGATTTTTGTTCGTGTTAAAAATCTTGAACTTTAGAAAAATATCTACATCTGAATGCATAAAAAAGCTCTCATTAAAATGAATCAGCCAGCCTGTTACATTTAGATTGTTATCAAAAAAGTGTACTTGGTCCTTGGATATACAGAGCACCGTATGTTTTCGAATTGGAAAAGAATTGAAATCTACCGTATGGGTTCCACCCGCCTCAAAAAACCAAATGATTTGATAGTAGGAGTGTGAATGCGGTTCCCCCGCTTTCACCGAGTTCTTATTTCGATACGCATTAAGGTCATAGACCTGAAACTGCAATTTCTCCGGATTGGCCTTATGTAAATGATATTGGGTTATCTTGTTCATTTAGTTGGCCTTCTTTATAACTAATTTGTTCGCAGTCAACAAACCACTATGAATAGCACCATCCATATATCCGCCATATAGTGCAGAGGTTTCGGCCCCAGAAAACAACAACCTATCGTTCATATAGGAATCAACAAATAGCTTGTTGCCATAAGACGGGCTCATGTATATAGACTTAATGGTATCCCCACACGTATTTGAGTCTTGTGACCAATCTTTTTCTACATATGCCTTATAAATTAGTACCTCCTCACCAAGATATTTTGCAAGGTAGTTTAGGATACGATCTTTTCGATCTTTTTTAGAAAAATCGCGCAGCCCTTCATTTACAAAACCCATCAATGCATACCTATTGTCCTCAGCATTTGAATGATCGTATAGTTCGGTTACCGCACCAACTTGGCCGATAACCATTCCTGATAAGTTCTTGGCGCGCCAAAACGGTTTCTCGAAAGTTAGGCCTACTTTGATAGCATTGCTCATCCAAGTATGTGTTGTTTCCATTGCAGAAATCAATTCAGCGGGCAATTCAGGCATGAATCTAATTTTCAGCGCAATACGGGGAGGAGCAGCAACGATGACCTTTTCAGCCTTAAATAGGTGCTCATTCGTTATTACCGAAATCGTATCATTATCTTCATGAACATCAGTGACCAAATGGCCAAGATGAATACGATCTTTGAAAGGTTTGGCCAAGGTATTGATCATGGCCATCGAGTTTCCAACAATTCGATACGCTGAAGGTGCACTTGGGTCGTTTTCAAAATAATGTTCAGGTGCCATGGTGCTGTAGACCAATACACTGCGACCTTTGTTATATTGATGAAATTTTTCAAGCTTGAGGTCCTCCAACATTTTCGACACCTCATGATGGTGTGATTGAAACCACGTTGCCCCTAGATCAATACCATCTTTGGTCATAATCCTACCGCCGATTCTATCGCGAGCTTCTAGAACTACAAAATCCTTTTGTCCAGATTGGAATAATTGATGCCCAATGGTTAAGCCAGAAAGGCCTGCACCAATAATAACAAATTTTGTGTACGATTCTTTCATAGTTAGTTAGATACGCACTAATATAGAAAACGATCAGGAAGTATTCGTCTTTAGTTTCTTCCAGACATTACACCACCATCGGTATCCCAAATAGCACCTGTGACCCAGGAGGCTTGATCAGATAACAAAAATGAAATGGTATTGGCTACATCCTCGGGCTGCCCAAAACGTCCGATGGGATGAAATCCATGAAAGCCCTGGAGCGCTTCATTTGCCTCGGCTTTCCCTCCGAAGACACTATCATAAACAGGTGTCTCTACCACTGCTGGGGAGACCGCATTTACCCTTATTTTATAGTCAGCGAGTTCCATTGCCAAATGTTGAGTAAGAGAATGCAGCCCTGCTTTTTGCATAGAATATGCTGAAGACGGAGTGGCTTTTACAGCCTGCTTCGCCCACATCGAACCGACATTTACTATTGACCCTCCATTGGTCGCAGCCATTTTCTTAGCGGCCGTTTGGGTAATAAAGAAGAATCCTCGATTAAGATCCATGTACGAATCATAATCATCAAGATTATGATCTAAAAAAGGTTTTGGCCCAAAAATTCCAGATGCATTTACGAGATAATCCAAAGTATCCCAATTACTAATGACGTCGTTTAGCTTCTCTATCTCTGTCTTATTCGTAATATCAACTTTATGGATTACCAAATTATTCGTGGTTTCCTTTACAAAAGCCTCCAATTTGTTGGTATTGGTACCAACTACGTGCACCTCTACTCCTGCTTGCAACAATTTTTTGGCGGTTGCTTTGCCGATCCCGCTGCTTCCTCCTATTATCAATGCTCTTTTTCTCATAGTTCAATATTTTTGAATTACTTAATTTTTGAAATACAAATGTACCCTGCTTGCATTCTCATAAATTGTCATTTTAGGATAATGAATGGTACTTTTGGGAAAATTTAGGACATGTTAGTTTGCTCTTAATCATACGACACATAGCTAAATACTGATTGACATAACGAAAATTATCTCGAGAAAAATAGATCATATCGTATATGCTGTCAAGAGCTTGGAAAACGCCATTATTGAATTTGAGGACAAATTGGGCGTAAGACCAGTTTTTGGTGGAGTTCATTCGTCTTTTGGAACCAAGAATGCTTTGATAAAACTCGACAATGGCACGTATCTGGAATTATTGGCTGCCGACGAAAGTAATACGCAAGCAGTGCTGCCACGTTGGATGGGCTTGGATTTGCTTAAAGAAAACCAGATTACCCGTTGGGCAATGCGGTCAAGTCAATTGAATGCAGACAGTCTGCTCTTGAAAAGTATAAATCCTGAAATGGGATTGATACGGGAAGGCTCAAGAAATCTACCCAGTGGTGGGCAGTTGCAATGGGATTTAATAATGCCACTATCACATCCAGAAGTCGAATTATTGCCATTTATGGTTAACTGGGACAAATCAAAGCTGCATCCTACGGATGTTTTGAAACAAACCGATTGTAGGCTTATTGAATTATTTGGCATGCATCCTACACCCGAAAAATTCAAGAATACGTTTAAACAACTTGATATCGATTTTCGAATAACAAAATCGTCGGAAGTAAAGCTAAAAGCCATCATTGAATGCCCCAAAGGGCATGTTGAAATATAAAATCATTCTATGAAAACCATCTTACAAACAATTCTAATTGGCATGCTATTCATGTTAAATTCGTGTAACACCAAGGTGAAGCAAAATGCCTCCAATAGCCAAATCGAAAAAGATGTATCTGCCGTCGACAGTCAAGTCTTTGATGCAGAATTATTAATCGATGATACCGTAGAGGCCCATGGGGGTGCTCTTTATGACAAGGCACATTACCGTTTTACATTTAGAGATAAAAACTACACGTTTCACAATAGTGAGAATGGATATGTTTATACGGTAAGCAGTATCAAGAAAAAGGATACGATTATCGATGTTCTTGAAAATGGAAAACTTACGAGAACTATAAACGGAGCTGTTATAACGCTTTCAGAAAAGGATAACGCCAAATACACAGAGGCCTTGAATTCGGTAATCTACTTTGCCACCCTACCCCACAAATTAAAAGACAAAGCGGTAAATAAAAGTTTTGAAGGTTCGGCAATGGTAAATGAACAACAATATGAGAGGCTGGGCATTAGCTTTGATCAAGAAGGGGGCGGAAAAGACTACGACGATAAATTTATGTATTGGATCAATTCAAAGACCAATACAATCGAATTTCTGGCCTATAGTTACAGTACCGATGGCGGTGGCGTTCGTTTTAGAAGCGCTTTCAATCCAAGGGTGGTTGATGGAATACTTTTTCAGGATTACATTAACTATAAGGCACCGATTGGCACACCTTTAAAAGACTTGTTGGGTATGTATGAAAAAGGAGGGCTCCAAGAACTTTCGAGGATATTGACGGAGGATGTACATTCGGTAATGTAAATCATTAGGACCCCTTCAGCTCTAACTTCTCCGCAAAATAATCACAGAAATCTTTCATTTGAGCCGTCATTTTTTCGTCTTGAGTGGCCTTCATAAAAGTGTCGGAAAGCGACACAAGGGTTTGATGAAAAAATATTTTCATCTCATCAACTGGCATATCTTTTGTCCATAGATCAATTTTGAGAGACTCCTTATTCTTACTGTCCCAAACTGAGAGTAGCATCGCTTTTGCCTCTTCATTGTCGATGCCACCATCTTGGGCAGACCAATTTAATTGCTCAGGAACTCGATTCTCATCTAAGGCAACGGTCAAGGTGATCTCCGAAGTATGTAAATCTGCCATAACTTATCTTTTGGGTTTGTAATTGCTCTTCTTAAAAATCTCTTCGCCTGACAGGTTTAGCATTTGATCTAAGGATACTGGATTTTTTTCCATAAATGCCCTAACGATCTGCCATCCAATAAAACGGCCCGCTCTTCCAGGTGAATCAATATCTAATTCTAGCCCAAACTTTGAAAAGGGTGCGGGATCCAAAAATCGTGATGCAAGCCTATTGTCAGTACTGTACAAATACTCATTCTCAATAAAGTTGCGCCAAATCGGATCTTCGTTTTGTTGTACCCAATCTAATTGCTCTTCGGTATACCCGATTTTTTTTGCGTCGGTCTCAAAGGGGATTACCTTGTCTTTTACAAAAAGTAACTTTCCATAATAGACCATTTGCTCCAAAAAACTTCGGGAGGTTGGCCCGGGGGTTATGGTGTTACCCACCGCTGAAGCCACATCGGAAATGAGATACTCCCTACTCAAACTATTGCTAAGATATCTCGGAAAGCTACCATAAAACTCATGATCACCCCCTAGATAATTATCAAGGTTGATAAATAAGATCGAGTCAGTAGCGATAATCCTATTTCGATAGTCGACATCGTTTGTCAAAGTTATTACCCTTGGAACCTTGTACCCATCAAAATAGTAAGAAACGTGTTTATACAAGGACTCCAAATCGGCCGCTTCCCGATCAAAATCAGAGAATTCGTTACGAACCGAGGTGCGAAGTACAATTTGTAGACTATCGGTCAACTTTGCCAGCCACACACTGTCTGGGGCCGGGAATAAATAAGGATATTTTTCTTTGAGATTCCCCAATTCGTCAGGAACAAGCTCATCAAACTCTTTATCGAAGCGTACAAGGTTCAAATCAACAGGTATTTTAGAAATTTCCGCTTCGATTTTATCCGTTTCGTTACAAGCAGCGAAGGCAAGAAATAATAGAAATGTGATAAAAACCGGTCTTAGCGCATAAAGTATTGGAAAATGTGTTGTATTTTTTGGCACCTGGGTTTATTTTTACGGGCAAAGTTAATCGTTAAATTCTAATAAGATACCCAATGCAAGTTGAAAAAGTAGCAGAGCATATCGTGAACTGGTTAAAGGACTACGCCGAAAATGCAAAAATAAAAGGATTCGTAATCGGTATTTCAGGTGGAATCGATTCGGCGGTAACCTCGACCCTCTGTGCCAAAACAGGATTAGATCTGCTTTGTTTGGAAATGCCAATACATCAAGAGCAAAATCAAGAAGACCGGGCAGAACGCCATATTGCATGGTTACAAAAGAATTTCGAAGCCGTATCGAAGCAAGCTGTTGATCTTACCCCGGTTTTTGATAGTTTGGTCAACGCGCTTCCGGGAGTTGCCAATGAAGAAGACCGTTTTATGGCATTGGCCAACACGAGGGCTAGACTTAGAATGACCACTTTGTACTATTTTGCAGGATTAAAAGGTTATCTTGTAGCAGGAACTGGAAACAAAGTAGAGGATTTTGGGGTAGGTTTTTTTACAAAATATGGTGATGGGGGCGTAGATTTAAGTCCCATTGCAGATTTGGTAAAGTCGGAGGTTTATGCCTTAGGGAAATATCTAGGGGTAAACGATGAAATAATCAAAGCAGCGCCTACTGACGGACTTTGGGGTGATGATCGTACAGATGAAGATCAAATCGGCGCTTCTTACCCAGAATTGGAGTGGGCCATGCGTATGCAGGAGCTGGGTAAAAACTCAAAAGATTTTGAAGGTCGTGAAAAACAAGTTTACGAAATCTACGTTAGATTGAATGAAAACAACCAACATAAGATGAATCCTATACCTATTTGTAAGATTTCGGATACACTAAGAAGGTAGTTCATCACAAAATCAGGGCGTTTGGCGAAAAAAATCACAAAAATCGCCCTATTTAACAAAAAATTTCGATTTTTGTGAAACAAAGTTAATCATTTAACCTTACATTGCGTGTCAGTATTATAAGACATGCAAACCAAACATGTTTATAAATAATATTTTCCTTAAACCTATACTATGATCAAAGTTATTATTGCCGACAACCATCCGATAATCCGCATGGGTGTTAAACACGTGCTTGGAGCAGTCGACGGAATTGAGATTATCGAAGATGTGTCCACTACTGCGGAACTGTTTGAAAAACTAGAAAACGTTGCCCCCGACGTAGTAATGTTAGAAATGGATATTCCTGAAATAAACGGTATTGCAGCACTCAGAAAAATTAAAAAAGAATTCCCTGACGTTAAAGTTCTTATGTACAGTGGCCAATCTGAAGATGTTTATGCCCTAAGTACTATTCGTGCGGGCGCATTCGGATATCTATCCAAAACATCAGATGTTGACTATTTAATTTCTGCGGTACGCAAAGTTGCCGAGGGTAATATGTTCATCACTAATGAATTGGCACAGCGTTTGGCCTTTGATGAAGGAACCCAAAGACCAAGAAGATTCTTTAGAAAACTTTCTTCTAGGGAAGTTGAAGTCTTAAAGCTATTGGCTAGTGGTAAGCGAAATAAAGACGTTGCCCTTGGACTTAGTTTGAACGAGAAAACGGTTAGTACCTACAAGGCTCGTTTAATGAAGAAGTTGAATGTTGATAATATGGTAGATCTTTTGCAACAGGCAAAAGCATTGGAGCTATATTAAAAGCATACGTTCTCAATATAAAAAACCCCTTGTTTAGGGGTTTTTTTTGGTCTTATTTTTCCTCAATTCAAGATAAGACTCTATTGAGTTTCTGGTTCAATAACTTATTCAGGTTGAGATAATTCATAATTTCCTCAATTGTCTCACGATTATCTTCTTGTTCACCTTCTGTTTTTTGTTGTAACTCGAGCATTCTCTTCTTTATCAAATAGCATCGCAAGGTGAGAATAGTTTCGCTAACCAATTGAGCAACCCCAGTATTCTTATCTTTTGGATAAATATCTTTTCGTTCCCAATTGTGCAACGTATATTTTTCCTCCTCCATTAAAATACTCGAAATCTGCGAAACAGTTTCCTGCTCCAATTCTGCCAAAAAGCTATTTATAGAAAAATCTTCATTGGCATTCAACCCTTCTATCAACTTATAGTAAATATGCCTGAATTGGTCATTGGCAAGCTCAATTTCATCATCCTGTAAGTCCAAATAGATTTTTTCATATACTTTGGCCGTCACAGATTCAGGTTCCAGCTCCAAATCGCCTTTTTCATTTTCCTTTAAAACCAAATCTTCAAAAGACTCCTCTTTATCCCCGTAGAGCAAAAGCATTTCAATAATTTTTTGTTCCAGCTCAAATTGCACATCTACTTTTTCAACATGCAATTGGTCCCGAACTATATCAAAAGGTCTCGGTTCTGGTTTGTTCTTTTTAGCGACATCAATGCGTTCTTTCTTTTCTATCTGGGCAAGCGTGCTATACAAGACATCCTCGGAAATGGTCATGATTTTTGCACATTCCTGAATATAGACTTCCTTTTGAATCCTATCTGGAATCTTGGCAATGCTGTTCACTATGTCACGTACTGTTTCAGCCCTTTTGATCGGATCATTGGCCGCTTCCTGCATTAACAAAGAAGCTTTGAACCGAATGAAATCCTTGGCGTTTTGAGAAAGATATTCCTGAACATCTTCCAAGGCATTGTTTTTTGCAAAACTGTCAGGATCCTCCCCTTCAGGAAAACTGCAGACCTTTACATTCATTCCTTGTTCAAGAATTAAATCTATGCCACGCAGCGAGGCTCTAAGTCCGGCTGCATCACCATCGAAAAGCACCGTAATATTTTTGGTCAATCGATTGATCAAACGGATTTGCTCAGGGGTCAAAGCCGTACCGCTTGACGAAACTACATTCTCTATACCTCGTTGATGAAACTGAATAACATCGGTATACCCTTCTACCAGATAACAATTGTTTTCCTTTGCGATGGCCTGTTTGGCATAATAAATACCATATAGCACCTTACTCTTGTGGTAGATATCACTTTCGGGAGAATTGAGGTATTTTGCCGCCTTCTTGTCGTTGGTAAGTATACGGCCTCCAAAGCCAAGCACCCTACCGCTCATTGAGCGAATAGGAAACATTACCCTGCCTTTAAACCTATCGAATTTTCTATTTTTTACAGGATCTGCCTGATTTTCCTTAACAATGGTAAGCCCTGTCTTTTCCAGGTAATTTAATTGATACCCCTTGTCCAGGGCAGCCTTAGTAAATGCGTCCCACTGATCTAAACAATAGCCAAGACCAAACTTCTTTATAGTTTCCTCGCTAAAACCCCGTTCCTTGAAATAGCTTAACCCAATGGCTTTGCCCAGTTCACTTTCCCAAAGCATTGAAGTAAAATGCTCTTGAGCATATTCAGAAACCAAGTACATACTTTCCCGTTCATTCGCCTCTTGTTTTTGCTCATCTGTTCGTTCAGTTTCCTCAACCTCGATATTATACTTTTTAGCAAGATATTTTATGGCCTCAGGATACGTAAAGTGTTCGTGCTCCATTAAAAATGCAACAACATTGCCACCTTTACCGCTACTAAAATCCTTCCATATCTGCTTTACGGGCGAAACCATAAAGCTTGGTGTGCGTTCATCAGAAAATGGACTCAGGCCCTTAAAATTACTGCCCGACTTTTTCAACTGCACAAAATCACCTATAACCTCCTCTAAACGGGCTGTCTCATATACTTGATCTATGGTAGATTTTGCAATCAATTCGGTAGTGCGATTAAAGTAACTAGCTAATTAGGTAACGCTAAATATAAGACAAAAGATAGCATACCCCCATTTTCAGGGAAAGCATTTTCACTATTGCCGGGGTAAAGAAGTGCAGTCCCGCATAGCACCTTTGTACTATAGAAACTAAACGTCGAAATACCATCGGCATAAACCCAATTAATAACCAAAAAACAAAAATTATGATCTGGGGAATTACATTGATCTTGTTAAGTCTTATTGCAGTACCATCATTGATACTGTCGAAAAAACCCAATGCCAAAGAATTATTAGAAAAAGTAGCACCTTATCAAGGTTGGATAGGCCTTGTTTTTTGCTTCTGGGGCGTGTGGGGAATCATTACCGCAATTCTGAATATTGGATGGCTAACCACCTTCCCAATTTGGTGGGTAACTTTGTTGGCAGGGAACATCGTTTCCGCTACTTTGGGATTTATGCTCGGTTTCGGTCTCATCAACAAGCTATTTTTGTCAAAAAACGATGCCGCCAAAGAAAAAGCTGAAGAGTTGCGAACGAAAATTGCTCCAAAACAAGGTAAACTAGGTATCTTAGGACTAATCGTAGGGGCATGGATGATTGTAGCCTCATTCTTGTTTATAGCATCATAAACGCAAAAAACAACGTTCATTAAATAAAACCACTAAAATAAATATCATGAAAAAAGTAATCTTAAGTTTCGTTTTTATTCTAACATCTTTTGGGCTCTTCGCTCAAAACAATTATCAGAATAATATAAGCGTCAACGGAAGCCATAAATACAATTTTACGCCCGAGTACACTGCCAAAATGATCATAAGCATGGCGAATGTTTACTATGATGCCCAAACCATGACCATGTCCGAGATAAAATCTAGTTACTTAGACAAGTTGGCCAAAGTCGGTATCAGTAGTGATCGTTTAAAGGAAGATAATATGCATTATGCATTAATGGGCTACGACAAGGAAGGTACCGTTGTTGTATTCAACACAACCTCTTTAGATGAAATGCAGCAATTTCTGAGTGTAAAGTCGATAGGCGTTAGTAAATCGGATACCACTTTGAATGCGGAATTGTCAGATGAACAATTGGCAGATTATTCTAAATCGGCCTTCGATAACGCCAAGAAGAAAGCCGAAGCAATTGCCAATAAAATTGGAAGGAAGATTGGAAAAGCCATTTACATCAGTGATACGAATTCGAGTAAAATTCAGGAATCGCTTTATTATGGCAGCCCAACCAACTCCAAAGAATATTACATCTCGGTATCATTTGAACTGCTGTAACACATTTTAGTTGGTTGTTTACGTAAGCACCCTGCTTGGTCGCGAGAATTTTTCTTACGAACTTGACCGGGTGCTTGCATTTTTATAAATCATTGTGACATACATGAAAAAATCATCTGTCGTACTTCTTTTGGCCATTCTGATATCCCAAGCCTGCGGACAAAGTCCGTCGCTAGTCAAAGCAGACGGTCGATCATCGGAGGTACAGATACACGCTACCCCCTTTATATCCCCATCAAATACAATCTTAACTAGGTTTCAAATTCCGGAGGGTTATGAACGTAAGGTTACCGATTCTTCCTCGTTTGCCACCTTTCTAAGAAACCTTCAATTGAAGGAGAAAGATGCACCGGTCAAATATTACGACGGCCGCATTAAGCCGAATAACAAAGTATATGCCGCGGTGGTGGATCTCCCCATAGGAAAACGTGACTTGCATCAATGTGCAGATGCCGTCATGCGGCTCCGAGCACAATATTTGTACGAACAAAAAAAATATGACAGTATTCATTTTAATTTCACCAATGGTTTTCTGGCCGACTATTCCAATTGGCGAAGTGGCAAGCGCATCGTTGTTAAGGGAAACCTAGTAGAATGGAAACCGGGGGGTCTTCCTTCTGATTCGCCTGAAGACTTTTGGAAATATCTTGAAATGGTTTTTAGTTATGCGGGCACGGCATCTTTGGAAAAGGAAATGAAATCGATAGCTCTATCGGAAATGCGAATCGGGGATGTTTTTATACAGGGAGGGTTTCCTGGTCATGCCGTCATAGTAGTAGACCTTGCCGTTCACAAAACCACAAAGGAAAAGACCTTTCTTTTAGCCCAAAGTTATATGCCGGCCCAGGAGATTCAGATTCTGCATAACCCTAATCATACTGGTTCAGATGCGTGGTATGACCTTTCCGATATTTCCAATTCCCTTATCACACCAGAATGGACTTTTGATAGGACTCATTTGAAACGATTTTCAAATTGACTAATTTGGACACTTAATTTTTAGGTTATGATATTCTTTTTCGGAACCCGACCTGGTAAGCAAACATTTACGCTTCTTGAAAATACTGAATGTCCGTTTTGCAAACAAACAGGTACCCTTTCGGTTTCTAAAAGCAGCAACTGGTTTCATTTCTTTTGGATAAAACTCTTTAAAATTTCGAGTAACCTCCTCGCAGATTGCTCCCATTGCACAAGAGCATATTATGAAAACGAATTCACGGAAGAAATGAAAAAAGGTGCTGCCAACCTTTAAGTGCTCATTTAGTCAAAATCAAAGCGTAAGCCCAAAGAAATATTGCGCTGTTCAACAGCTGCGTTTTTAAAAATAGGGTTCAAATCGTATTTTACATAAAGCTGAACACTATCAAATCCTGCATAGGCACTTAGACCGTAAACAAAGCCAGATGTATTATACCCTCTTTTTAGTTTGTCCTTTACCTGCTCCCCATCGACTCTATATTTAAGCTTTTGGCGCGTACCTATATTAAACCCGGCATAGCCCCCAAGGCCAACACGAAATTGATTCCTTAAGGAATAACGTACTTTCTCCTTTGTTTCGCGAAACTTCGAAGGGCCAAACTCAAAATGAACGGGAAATACTAGATTATCCATTCTGAGTTTCGATTTACTTAGATCAAACTCAAATTCCTCTAGTTCGGCCACTCCATCATTATTTACAAAGTACTGGTTGTTTTTTGGTTTAAGTCCATTGAACTGAAAAGAAACTCCATAGTGCAGGCGCAAGGCATTTGAATTCTTGAAAACCCTAGTTCGCCATGCCCAGCCAAATTCGAAGAAACGACTTCCAGCAATTTTATAGGGCGAATCATCTAGCGATTGCCCATCTATGATAACATTGTTCAGCCCAATCGCAATAACGGGATCAACGTAGGTGCGTCGGTCGAACTTCAGTTCTTCTTTTTTCTTCGTGGCGCTTATTATATTCTTGCCATTTATATTGATATTGAATGTTTCACCGTCTTCATTATCATTAAGACCAATGTCCTCGCCTTGGTTCCGTCTCAAAAGGGCTATCTTATTATCAACAATAGCAATTTTATTTTCGATATTTAAGGCGCGTTTCTTTGCTGCGCTTTCCTTAAGTTCACGAGCCTCTTCCATGCTAATCTCTTCGTCTTCCAGGCGTTGGTTGATTTGTTCGATTTCAATTTTCAAGGCCTCTTTCTCGCTAGCCGTAATCCGTTCTTTGGTAGCCTCCAATAGTTCGATTTTTTCCGTGAGTTCTTTATCTTCTATGTCTTGTGCCATTATATTTTGTGACAACAATACAATCAAAAGGGTTAAAAAATACTTTAAAAATGTTTTCATAATGATTTAGATTTACTCAGTTCGCACCCACCCCTCCCCTAGAAGAGGTGAACGGAACCAAAAATTATTGATTGATGAATATTTATTTGTTGCGGTCTGCAACAGCTGTACGCAATTTTAAAAAACCTGACTTTAAAGAATCGAAAATCTCATCTCGAAACGATTGGTCAAGTTCAATCTCAACCTCTGAAAGAAGTGCCATAGCATCGACCGATCCGTTTTGATCAAAAAGTTTATCTCGCAGTATTTCTGCCTGCGCATCTCGCAACAATTTGTCCACTTCCGCATTGGTCAAAGCAGTATTATTTTGCTCGAGTGAATCTACTGCAGCAACTATTTCCATTACTTTGGTAGTTATGATCTCTTGCTTTAA
Organism: uncultured Flavobacteriaceae bacterium; assembly: GCA_938017825.1. Lineage (GTDB taxonomy): Bacteria > Bacteroidota > Bacteroidia > Flavobacteriales > Flavobacteriaceae > Pelagihabitans. Next base: position 1,054 of record CALIJE010000016.1, on the reverse strand, counting down.
ATCCTCAGGTCGCAATTTCTTCTCTACCGAGGTTGTCGCCGTGGTTTCAACTTCCTGAATCAATACGTCTTTGGATTTTGGAACATGTGTTTGACCTTTAGGTTCTCTAGCTACATCCTCTCTAGACAGACTCCTTTCAGGGCTTCTTTCCGCGACGACCTCATCTGAAGTATTAACTATTTCTTCACTGGAGATCGTCTCAGTTTTCAGATTTTGCTCCGGTTCGACATTCACAACTTCGATACCGGTATTCGCATTAGGGTTTTCAGATGTAAAGAATAGTACAGATACTACTAAAAGTCCTATAAGACTTGCCGCAATTCCGTACCAGAAAATATTTCTCCCTTTAGACGGCACAGGAGAATCATCCAACTTCTCGGCTAGCTTTTCCCAAGCGTTTGCAGAGGGACGTATCTCCCGCGCCTTAAGCTGCTTCTTTATATGTTTTTCGAATTTATTCGGTGCCATAACCAATAATATTTTGTTGCTTTAATTTTTCTTTGAGCATCTTTCTAGATTTGAACAACTGCGATCTTGATGTGCCTTCTGAAATGTTTAATTCCGACGCTATTTCAGTATGTGAATATCCTTCAACCGCATATAGTACAAATACAGCTCTATAGCCTTCTGGCAATGCATCGATTAACTTTTGGATATGCGCAACATCCAATTCAGTCGACGTTACCTCACTTTGCATTGGAGCCTTATCATAAGCGCTGTCATCATACACAATGAACTGTCGTTTTCGGAGGAAAGAAATACTTTCCCGAACCATAATTCTGCGTATCCAGCCTTCAAAACTACCCTCAAAGCGAAAAGAATCTAGATTTTTGTAAACCTTTACAAATCCATCGATCATGACATCTTCCGCAAAATGGATATCTTTGATATACTGTCTGCATACACCTAACATTTTAGGGCTGTACTTTTCGAAAAGTTGCTGTTGCGCCTCTCGATTGCCCGACACTGATTTTTTAATCAGCTGCTTCTCATTTTTATAGAATGTGATAATCTTCAAAACGGTTTTGGTTGTCTTCTATTAGCATAGACGCAA
>CALIJE010000015.1 GCA_938017825.1 uncultured Flavobacteriaceae bacterium | reverse complement strand
AACGGACCCGTAAAGAGATTGAGTTGATGCCCCGTAACAATGGTAAAAGTTGTATTCTCTTGTAATAGTTCTAGGTTTTCCGTGGTCTTTTTGGTCGCCTCAATATTGTTGTATTGTGCTGAGATGGCTTTATGCAAAATGCTTCTATGGGCCTTAGGAAAATGTTTCGCTTTTTCGTCTATTTGCGACTTGAAATTGGCTAGGGTGGGATAACGATTGTAAAACAGTTCTAATTCTTGATTTTTATCGATATAATCACATATCAAGCTCGAGAAATAGCCGGTTTTTTTAAAGGGAATACAATCAATATCCATAGAAGGGTTCAAAAGCCGTTAAAGATAACGCGAATCGTTATTTTGCTTTGCTAAAAATACGTTAATTCCTTTAATCCAAGATTTTGGGTCGAGCATCGGATTTTGAGTGGTTTTTAGCAATTATTCCTTAGATTTGATAGCTTGCGAACACTGCATTGATTCTACGTTTTGCGCAGTGTATTCGTTATTTACAAACTAAAATATTCGTCGTTTGAGAACACTTATACTTTCGTTATTCCTATTCGTTTCGATTTACGGTTCCGCTCAAGAACTAAAGTCTCCATCAGAATTTTTGGGGTATGAGCTGGGAAGCCAGTTTACCAGACATCATGAAGTAGTCGACTACTATCAATACGTCGCCAAAACAATGCCAAAACAAGTGCAACTACAGGAATATGGAAAAACTTATGAACGAAGGCCCTTAATGGTCGCTTATCTCTCGACCGAGGCCAATATGGCCGATTTGGAGAACATTCGAACCGAACACCTAAAAAATACTTCGGGAGAAGGAAACCCTCAGAAAGCTATTGTTTGGTTAAGCTATAATGTGCATGGCAATGAAAGTGTCAGTACCGAAGCTTCGATGCAAACCTTGTACGATTTGCTGACCACTAAAAAAGAGTATCTAAAAAATACAGTTGTGATTATAGATCCGTGTATCAACCCGGACGGACGTGATCGTTATGTGAATTGGTACAATCAATACAAGAACAGTGACCATAGCTTAGATCCCAACAGTAAAGAACACCATGAACCTTGGCAGACCGGTAGGGCCAACCATTATATGTTCGATTTAAATAGGGATTGGGCCTGGTTAACACAGGTTGAGAGCCAACAACGCCTAAAATTTTTCAATAAGTGGTTGCCCCATGTGCATGTAGATTTTCATGAACAGGGAGTAGATAACCCATACTTTTTTGCTCCAGCGGCCGAACCGTATCATGAGGTTATTACAGATTTTCAGCGCGATTTTCAAAAAACTATTGGTAAGAATCATGCGAAGTATTTTGATCGAAATGGATGGTTTTATTTTACCAAGGAAGTATTCGATTTGCTGTACCCCAGTTACGGTGACACATACCCAACCTATAATGGCGGCATTGGGATGACCTATGAACAAGGAGGCAGTGGGCGTGCCGGCTTAGGCATTATCACAAGAATAGGGGATACGCTTACATTAAAGGATCGAATTGCACATCATCTAACCACGGGACTGTCTACCGTTGAGGTAGCCGCCAAGAACGCCAAGAAGTTGAATACCGAATTCAAGAAGTTCTATCAGAACAAAAATCATAAGTACAAAAGTTATGTGCTTAATGGAGATGGTGATAAGTTGGCTTCGCTACGGGCATTGCTAGATCAGCATGAAATAAAGTATGGCTCAGCCAGTAATGGCACTGTGAAAGGGTTTAAGTACAAAACCGGTCGTTTGGGAAGCATGCGTACTTCAGAAAATAGTTTGGTCGTTTCCTCAAATCAGGCCAAGGGCACCTTGGTGAAAGTGTTGTTCGAACCACGGGCCAAATTGAGTGATTCGGTGACCTATGATATTACTGCCTGGTCTATGCCCTATGCTTATGGCTTAGATGCCATGGCGACGACAAGCTTGGTAAAGAGCACCCAATTTATAGACCAAACAAAGCAATCTGGTGAACTTGACAAAAATGCATATGCTTTCCTTACGGATTGGAATAGTATGAACGATGCACGTTTTCTTGCCGAGTTGATTCAAGCCAAAATTAGGGTGCGCTATGCTATGAAACCTTTCGTAATGGATGGCAAAACCTATCAAAGAGGAAGTTTGATCATTACTAGGGCAGATAATAATAACAACAAGGAGTTTCTTGAAATCTTGTCTAAAACCGCATCGAAATATAACAAGTCGCTCACGCCGACATCGACGGGATTTGTGGAAGGTGGAAAAGATTTCGGATCAGGATATGTACAAATGGTACCCAACCAAAAAGTTGCTGTATTGTCTGGGGAACCCACATCCACCTTGCAATTTGGTGAAGTTTGGCACTTTTTTGAACAACAGTTAAATTATCCTATAGCGGTTATTGATAGCGAGTATGCAAAACGAGTCGATTTTAGCGAGTACGATGTACTTGTATTGCCCGGGGGATGGGGTTATCGAAGTTTTATCAACAAGGAGCGCAAGGCCGAGTTAAAGGAATGGGTGGCAAATGGCGGTAAGCTAATCGCAATGGGAGGTGCTATCAAAGGTTTGATCGGGAAAGAGGCATTTGGTCTAAAAGCAAAGGAAAATAAGAAAGACAGTTCTGTGACCATTCAATCGTACGAGTCTAGCGAACGAGATCGAATTAAAGGTGCCATTACCGGAGCAATTTTTAAAACAAAAGTGGACCCCACGCACCCTCTTGCCTATGGTTATGGAGATACCTATTTTACACTAAAACTGGGGGTCGATGCGTATGACTATCTAGATAATGGTTCGGTTGTATATCTTGAAGAAGGCCAAACCAGTCCTATTTCCGGTTTTGCAGGCAGCGATGCTCAAAAGAAAATCGCAAAGACCTTGGTGTTCGGAGTTGAAAATCATGGCCGCGGTTCGGTAATTTATATGGTCGACAATCCTCTGTTTCGAGGTTTTTGGGAAAATGGAAAACTCTTTTTCGCCAATGCCATTTTTATGGTAAACTAGCAATTTTTTGGCTAGACAGGCTCCAAACCTAGCTCCATGGCTGTTTTGATCAAATTGGAATGCCCTAGAGCTATCATTCGAGAATAATCCTCGTTCCATACTTCACATTGGGCATTCATGATTTTGTTTCCTTTTTTTATGATGGAGGTCTTAGCAATTATTTTGTCGCCTGCCTTGGCCGATGAGAAGTAATCTATAGCCAAATTAACGGTCGTATAAGCATGCGAGTTGCCCAAAGAGAATACCGCCGCCCCAATGGCATCGTCGATAATTGCAGCAGTAGTACCCCCATGTAGGATGTTCATAGGGTTGGTCATTTCTTCACGCACAACATAAACAAACTCCAATTCGCCCGCCTCGGCATTTATAAGGGTTGGATTTAACCACCGCATTAAGGGGGAAAACGATTCTGAAGAATCTTTACCTATCAAGGACTTAAAAATGGCAATAGCTTTGTTCATAAGATTTCATTTTTTGTATCGTCATCAAAAATAGGGCTTTTAACTGGTGGTGCTAATCCTGTTGTCCTAATGATGTGGATTTTCATGACCCTTGCCACGCGATTCGTTTCTAAAATGATGTTGCATACTAAATTTGCGATCCTCAAAATGATCTTGGAGGATTTTGAAATGTTGAATTCGATCAATTCGAAAGGCCCTATAGTCTAGGCGCAGGTGACACCAAGCAATCAATATCCATTTGTTTTCGGTCGAATAGATCGCACAGGGCTCTATTTTTCGAAATGATATATGGGGGTCGTCCGCCTTGCGATAGTTAATTTCTACGTAGTTGAAATTCGTGATGGCCAATTGTATTTCCGATAGCGCATTACTCGAGATATTCTCGATACGTGTATCAAAGACATGAATTTGGCTGTTCAATAGTTCGCTTTTCTCCAAAATGGAGGATCGAAAAACAGATTTTATTTTGATCATGGCTTCTTCAAAGTTGGCTACAAATGAGGAGTCGTTTGTTCGATTAACCAAGTTTTGAGCAGTAATAAGTGCATTGGCCTGCTTTTCGGTAAATTGTACGGGAGCTACGGTATAACCATCCATTAGGGTATAGCCGCGTCCCTCTATGGTAATCACAGGCACGCCAGCTTCGATCAATTTTTGAATGTCTCGGTAAATGGTTCGAATGCTAACACCGAATTTATCGGACAATTCGGTGGCCGTTAAAACCCGCCGAGATTTTAAGAGGGTAAGAATCGATATGAGTCTAGGGAGCTGAGACATAGCATTAAAGGTAGCAAACCCGTCCGGATATGCTACCTTTTTATAGTATTGCAATTTCTAAGACCATGAATGCAGGGCGACTTTGTTTCCTTCGGTGTCCATTAGCTGGGCCATAAAACCATTTTCCCCAATATCGGTCTTGGGCATTACGATTCTACCGCCCGCAGCCTCCACTCGCCCTAAGGGAACACTTAGATCATCGCCTCCGTTAAGATAAACGGTAACCCCTTCCGCCGAAGGTGTATAGCCTTCCATTTCGGCAAGACCACCACCAACACCATTATTGTCCTCATCGTACGGAAACATACCATAGTTACCCCCAGGCATTGGGGCATCGGTGATTTCTATACCCAACATGGTGCTGTAAAACGATTTTGCTCTTTTGTAATTTTTGACTGGGATTTCAAACCAGCTGATTGCATGTGACATCTTAATTGATTTTAAAGGTTAAACATACCGCAAAGATATTTGCGCTGATGTCAGAAGATGTCAGGGGTGCTTGAAATTCTACGTAGACGTATCAATTTCTGATAAGTATGTGCAAAGACTATGTAATGATATCCTTAAACTCACTCTGGTCTATACAAGGTTTTCGCTCAAGGTTCAATTTGGTGCCATAACCCATTTTTTTGAACGAACGTTTCAGTTTTTCAAAGCGATAACCACTTGTGATCAATTCTACGAATTGTTCTTTGGCTTCTATTCTAATTTTGGTCTGGGTAATTCTATATTCGGTCGGGTGGAACCGAAAATGGCGTGCTACCGAGTTTGGCAGGCCTATTTTAGATAGAATGTGTAAAGGGGAAAGATAAAATGTATCTATGGTCTCCCTGCCACGAACAAGTTCAATTCTACTGATTTCATTGGAGAGCACCGAAATATGTTTGCAATTTTCGCAAAAATCCCCACTGAGAATCAATCCAGCCTTGTAGACGCTTAGCGTACATTTGGTACTTTTCACTGATTTGATCGGCGAATAGTACTTACTTTCAAAGTTGACTAGGCGAAAACGATGATTTCCTTTGGTTTCCGCAACGCGTTTTCCGATAACGGCGGCCTGTTCTGTGGCATTCTCAGTATGCAATAGTTTGCCCATTACTTGGTATTGGTTTTAGTTCAAATTGATTTGGGGGGACACCTTAAAAGGTGCTTTGGGGATATCTAAAATAGGACAATTTGATTTACTTTCCTTGGGGTTCGGCACTGATTTAGAATGATTTTAATGAGCCTCATAGTGCATTTCATCGATGAGCTCTAGGAAATAATGTATATATCACGGGATTCTATTTTGACTAAAAGTTATTAACGATCCTTAGCTTGGGCGCGTTACTTCCTGCATTGGAATTTAGCCAATAAAAATCTAAATAAGCCCTCTAGCCTTGATTTCCAAGTACTTGTTGATGGTGTTGATGGTGAGTTCGCTGGGCTTGGTCAAAATGGACTGTATGCCGTGCTTCCGAAGTTCTTTCTGCATTAGTTTTTTCTCCAAAGAAAATTTTTCGGCAATAGTCTTGTGGTAAATAGACTGTAAGTCTTCGGCATTGGCGGCGATAAGATGTTCTAACTCGGTATTCTCGAAAAACACAACTACAAGTACATGCTGCTTAGCGATTGCGGTCATAAACGGAAGCTGGCGTTTCAAGGCTGAAATATGCTCGAAATTCGTGTAAAGCAATATCAAACTTCTATGGGTGACTTTTCGCTTCATGTGCGCGTACAATAAACCAAAATCAGAATCGGTAAATTCTGTGGTTATATTATATAGCTTTTCCATGATGGTATTCAAATGGGTCAATTTTTGGACCGCAGGAACAAAGGTCTCGATCTGTTTTGAAAAGGCGATCATTCCTGTTTTATCGTTTCGTTTCAAGGCAACATTCGAAAAAGCCAGTGCAGAATTAATGGCATAGTCGAGCAATTTTAGTTCATTGAATGGCATCTTCATGACTCTCCCGGTGTCGATGACACTGTAAATGGGTTGGGAACGTTCGTCTTGATATTGGTTGACCATCATTTGTCTTTGCTTGGCGGTCGCTTTCCAATTAATGGTTCTGAAGTCATCCCCGGGTACATATTCCTTGATCTGTTCAAATTCCTGTGTGTGCCCAATTCGCCTGATTTTTTTTAGCCCGATTTCGGAAAGCCTGTTGCTTATGGCCAAGAAGTCATATTGTTGCATTTGTATGATGCTGGGATACACAGGTACCATTTGATCTTGTTGAAATGTATAGCGCCTCTTAATTATTTTAAAAGGCGATGACGCGAATACATTTAAACTCCCGAATACATATTCGCCTCGATCTACTGGGCGTACCGTATAATCGAATATTCTTTTCTCCCCCTTAATAGCGCTGGTGGTGTAATTGAAATCCCGTTTTTGAAATTGTTTAGGCAATTCATCGACCAATGTAATATGAGTTGTAAACGGATATGTTGTCTCAAATTCGATGGCAATCGGATTCGCATCGCTATTAGATAGTTTTTTGGGCAAACTTCTTTGGGCCTCAATACCATTAGTGGCGTACAACAGATAAAGATCAAAGAAAAACAGTGCAATAAGCAACAACGTCAGGAGCCAGGTAATGGGATAAAGTGCCTCGAACCAAAATGATAGTACAAAGCAGGCACTGAGCCCAGCGATGTACCAAAAGAAGGTATTATGTATATAGAGCGACTTTAGAAACTGCATACTATTGTTTATCTAGGAATTTCCACCGATTCGGTAATCATGCCAATCACACTTTCAGTGGTCATGCCTTCCATCTCTCGCTCGGGAGTGAGTATTACCCTATGGTTCAGCACAGGAACCAAAGCTCTTTTAATATCTTCCGGAATTACAAAATCACGGCCATTGATCGCTGCAAATGCTTTGGCCGCATTTAGAGTGGCTATAGACGCCCGCGGCGAACCACCAAGGTATAAATGCGGGTGGTTACGCGTTTTGGAAATGATATCCGCGATATATTTCACGATCTTTTCCTCGACTACGATATCTTGTATTTTAGACCTGAAGTCGGACAATTGAGATGGAGTTAATACATCTTTAATTTGAGTCCTGGGATCAGTTCCTTTGCGCTGATGATGCGTTTGTATGATACGAACCTCTTCTTCAACCGAAGGGTACGCGACCTTTATTTTGAATAGGAAGCGATCTAATTGTGCTTCGGGCAGGGCATAGGTTCCTTCTTGTTCGATCGGGTTTTGTGTGGCCAACACCATAAAGGGAGCGTCCATCGGATAGGTGGTACCGTCCATCGTTACTTGACGTTCCTCCATTGTTTCGAACATGGCGGCCTGTGTTTTTGCAGGTGCCCTGTTAATTTCATCGATCAGCACGATATTCGAGAAGATAGGACCTTTTTTGAATTCGAATTCTGAAGTTTTGACGTTGAAAATCGATGTCCCTAAAATATCGCTGGGCATTAGATCCGGAGTAAACTGAATTCTGCTAAAATCGGTTTTTAGGGTTTTGGCAAAAAGCTTGGCAGTTATCGTCTTGGCAATTCCAGGAACTCCTTCGATCAATACATGACCGTCTACCAACAAGGACACGATCAATAGTTCAACAAAATTCTCCTGTCCGATTATGACCTTCGCAAGCTCTGACCTAATATCTGAAACTGCTTTTTTTAGTTCCCCTAGATCAATTCGATTATCAAAGTTCAACCCTTCGTTATTCTGTTGGCTATTTTCCTCCGATAGCCTATTTTCGTTGGGGTTCGTGCTATTTTCTTCCATCTGCTCTTGATTTAAATTTTTCTATTTCTGAATTGAGTTTTAGTAGTTGTGCATCGGTGATGTTCGAGGCGTCTTGCAGGGTCTCTATAAATTCGAACAGCTGCTGAGTTTCGGTAACGGAATGGTTACTCCTTGATGCCAGATTGCGATAAAAATCATGGGTTTTATCTGTGGTATTCATATAAAAGCGCGACCTAAGGTACTCCATAAAGTAACTTATCTTGTGCATTGCGATTTCCTTCTGCTCCCTTTTTTCGAAATACATATCGGCAATGGTTCGCGTAAAAGCCAAGGTTTGGTTTCTTAGCGGCTGAACCACGGGTATTGCCCGTTGTTTTCGTTTACCTTCAAAAATCACATATATCAACGCCCCGATCAAGGCGAGGTAGTACGCCCATTTTAAAGCCTTGTTATTGAGAAATATATATAGGGGGGAGGTATAAAAAGCTTTTCCGGCCTTATGGTGATTATCCATATACAGTGTGGCATCATCGTCTATATAAGAGAGTAATCCTGCAGTATAGTTTCTATTGTCATTTTTCAAGATGAAAAAATTGGTGAACCCCTTTGGAAATGTGCTAAGGATAACCTTGCCGTTGCCGAACGGTTTTAGAATTACATTGAAATGGGCCGTTTTTATTTTTGCATCGTCATTAAAGTGATCCACAACTCCTAAAATAGTGGTTCTGCTGGTATCAATTTCGCTGAAATATTGTGTATAGGAATCTTGCTGTATTCCGAATCCTTTTTCCGCTTTAAGTTTCGGATTTACTAATTGGTGCAGCTGCCCCTTATCCTCGATCAAGGGATCATAAAGTCCGCTGGTCTTCAATTTCAGGGTATCCAATAAGTGCTCTCCAAAATTGTTCGAAGCTATAAAAAGCGTATTCCCATTTGCCGCCCATTCCAATAACTTATCAAGTTCGGTTTGATCAAATTCGATTGCGTTATTTACAAAAAAGTACGTGCCTTCGACATCCGGATTTTTGTTGAGAAAATTATAAGGTGCGGGAGTTACTTGTTGCACATCAGAAAAAAGATTTTCGATCAGATCGTTCAGTACTTTGGTGCCGTATGGTATTTTATGTTGAGCCACATACGACGGAAACCAATTGAGCTTTTTGGGCTTGTTGTATTGCAATAACATCAGTAGTCCAATTGTTACTACGGCGATGATGATATATACCCGACCTTTTTTACCCATTCTTCAAGTTTTTTTGCAACTGCTCAAAAGCATGTTCGGCCTTAATATATTTTACCTCGTCTAACTCAAAATTTCCATACCAAATGTAGTCGTACAAACGGGTAATTTTCCGAAAGGACCCCTGAAAAGGGGTACTTCCTAATTCTTTTAAGTAGTCTTCATTTGTTTTTTGTAATTGCCATTCAATCAGTTCTTTATCTTTCATTAATTGAAGCATGAGCAAATAGTAATAACGTACAGCCAAGCGGTAGTTTTTACCCTCCAATGCCTTACGGATCAAGGCCTGAATATCTTCATTTTTAATAATATGCTCTTCCTCTGAGAGTGCCACAATGGCCTTATCTTTTTTGGCTTGAATCAGGGTATTCGCATTTAACCTCAGGAAGAATTTGATCAATATGAATACCAATATGCCTAGGAGTATGTAGGGTATGACCCTTAGAAATATCGCCAGATACCCGACAGCCTTGTCACCCCCGAAAAGCCACTCGAAAAAACGTAGTAAGAGATTGTTAATCCAGTCTTTAAAATCATCCCAGAAGGTTCTTTCCGATTTTATGACTTCGTAATTATAGTCGGGGTCTTCTCGATAGGAGTCTAGATCTTCCTTGCTAATTTGTTTTTCTATGATCGTTGCCTCATCGTATTGCACGGCCTCATTTTTTTCCTGAGCCCGAATGGGCACAATTAAAAAAAGAAAACAGCAGATAACCAGCAGAAATTTATGCATTTCTAGTTTTCAGAGGATTTGCCAATATTCTGAATGCGCTCATAAGTGCCCGTAAAGTTCTTATGTTCATTCAGGTTGAAGTAAATCAAAGCCCCTGCAACAATCGATATGATATTGAGCATAAACTGGCCAATGGTAGCTAGGATATTAAAGAGTACGTAAACGGGATCTTGGAAAATGTTCATCATAGATTCGGCATCTGCCTCACCACTAAGAATACCCATTTTGGCATAGGTATAAATACTTCCTGGAACAGCAAAAGCCAAGCTTGCTATGTATACGATTATAATCATTATCAAAAGGGTTGCGAACGTTATCCACCAATGATCCTTTACTAAATTAAAACTGGCGCTAAAGGCATCACCTACACCATTATTACTAAAGGCCAGAAGGCCAAAGGTCAATGATAATGGCACGTACAAATATATTCCAGGTAGAACGCATAGTACAAATCCTATAAAAAGACATATGCCCACCAGGAATCCCATTCCTACGAACGACCAAAAAGACGCATATACATCAGTTTTTATATCCTCAAAATTAATTGTGCCCTTGCCTTTATCATATGATTTTATATAATGCAAAACTGTTGATTGGCACATCGTGTACACCACGGCAATAGATATAAGATAAAACAGAAGCAAACCAAATACGGTAAGACCATTAAAATCTCCAGCTGTATTATTAACCAAAAGAAGGTTAAATTGATCGCCTACATAATACATATACAGCACCAAGGCTATGATCATTACAAGTAGGTATGGACCCACAATCTTGAAGAACACCGAAAAAAATGGTTTGAATTCATTTCGCATAAAGGCAAAGGTGTCTGTTAAGATATCGCCCAATTCTCTTTTTTTCTTAAACTCTATATAGGGTGTATTGGTCATAGGTTGGTTTTTTGATGCAATTGCCTTGGGTAAATTATATAGTAGAAAATTATTAATGCCAGGGAGCTAGTAATGATAAGTAGCGCCAACCAGTCTGGCATTTCTGTATGGCGGGTTACAAAGCCCTCTAGAAAGCCAGCCAAAATAAAAAAGGGTACAGTACTGAGCATAATTTTTAAGCCGTTGATTACCCCTCGCTTAAACGATTCCATTCGCGAGAAGGTACCAGGAAATAGTAGCCCGTTCGCCAGAACAAGCCCGGCACAACCCGCAACGATAATCACGGAAATCTCAATTGTGCCATGAATCCATATGGTTCGTGCCGACTCCCATAGTAGGCCCTTTTCGTAGAAAAAGTATTGAAAACTACCTAACATGATAGCATTTTGCATGAGAATAAACAAGGTGCCGATACCCAAGAAAACGCCGTAAATAAAAGCGAACATCGCAACTTTAATATTATTTATGGTGATGCCCAAAGACATATTGAATTCTCCCATTTGCTTATATACCGCCATTGGGTCATCATTTTCTATATTTTCAAGAGTCATATTAACGTAACCATCACCTAGAATAGAACGTACAAAATCTCCTTCGTTTGCTGAGGAGAAAGCGCCAACCGCAGTGAAAAATGCAAATGTCAAAAAGGCGATAAGCAATTCGCGATGGTGTGCATAGAAGAGCGTAGGAAATTCCGTTTTCCAAAAACCAATAATCCGATTTTTGGGTTCTTTCTTGGTCTTATAGATCTTTTGATGCGCCTGGGAGGCGAGCGAGTTCAAGAATATTTCTGTGTTGCTTTTGGGGTAAAATGTCTTGGCATAACTGAGATGGTCAGTAATTTCAATATAAAGGTCAGACAATACATCTGGGGCTATCTTCGTTTTGTTCGAGAGTGCACTTTCAAAAGTGGCCCATTTATCCTTATTTTGCTTCACGAAAGCAGCCTCGCGCATTATGGGTAGTGTTTATCCCAAAGTAACGAAACAATGGAACAATTTCAAATAGAAACCGCCCAAAATATAAGTATTAATCAAAACACGGCACACTTGGGTGACCGTATGCTGGCCTATATTATAGATAGCTTCATAATTGGTATTTATATTGTTCTCTCTGTGCTGCTTTTAGTGTACATGGAAGTGGATTTCGAAGACATGTGGGCCTTGTACCTATTGTTGAACCTTCCGGCCTTTCTATATTATGTTTTATTGGAAACCTTAATGGATGGCAAGACCATTGGTAAGAGTTTAATGCACATTCGAGTGGTGAAGATCGATGGTTCAAAACCTAATTTTGCGAGCTATCTAATTCGATGGTTAATGCGTATACTTGATGTGGTCATCACATCGGGTGGTGTTGCAGTGCTAACAATACTTATTCGTGGAAAGGGGCAACGTGTAGGGGATATAGCAGCGGGAACAACAGTGATTACTGAGAAAAAGAAGGTTACTTTAAAGGATACCATTTTAAGTGAATTGCCTGAAGATTATCAACCGCAATTTCCGCAAGTGACGGTTTTCAGCGATTCCGAGATGCAAACGATTAAGGAACTATTTGATCAGGCAAAAAGAAATAGCGACCATAATGTAATTTTGAAATTGGATATTCAAATTAAAAAAGTTGCCAATATCGTCTCCTCATTACAACCCATCGAATTCGTTGATGTGATTATTAAGGATTACAACTTCTACACCCAACGATTATAGTATATGTTCTATTTGGCCATTGATATTTTGGGGACCATTGCCTTTGCCATTTCTGGCGTGCTTGTTGCTATGGAGAAGAAGCTCGATATTTTTGGCGTTTTCATCATCGCATTTGTTACTGCAGTAGGTGGAGGTACTTTGCGCGATATTCTATTAGGTGCTACGCCAGTGATTTGGTTGCAGCAACCCATTTACATTCTAACCATTATTGGATCCGTGGTTTTCGCCGTTTTTTTCGTGAAGCAATTAAAATATTTGCGTAGATCGCTATTTTTATTCGATACGATCGGTATTGGATTATATACCATGGTTGGTATCGAAAAAGGACTTGCGGCCGATTTGGCCCCAATTTTTTGCATCGCCTTAGGTACAATTACTGCAAGTTTTGGTGGCGTTATTCGAGACATTTTGTGCAATGAAATACCTGTTATATTTAGGAAAGAAATTTATGCAACCGCTTGTATACTGGGTGGCGCTAGCTATTTCCTGTTCAAAATGTTCCCGATAGAAGTTACCTATGCTTACATTGGGGCCATTCTGGTCGTGGTATTGATTCGGGTAATCGCCGTAAAATTTCACATTTCCTTGCCGAGCATTTATCGTAATTAGCCTCCCAATCCTTGCCTTTACAAAACCTCTACCTTTTCGATATATACGTTTTGCTCTGGCCAATCGCCCTTACCTACATCTTGTTGGTTGATTTTGTCAACGACATCCATTCCTGAGATTACCTTGCCAAAAGGCGTATAGTCATTATCCAAATGATATGATCCAGGCTTGGTCACGACAATAAAAAATTCATAGGGCGAGGCCAGTTTATGTGGGTTGTCATTTTCACTACTTGGCATTGAGACTATTCCACGATGATGTTTGTGGCCTTTTCTAGTATCTGGCGGTAATAAATAACGGCCTATTTTTCTTCTTTTAGCCGAAGTTTCGGCATCATCTGAATTTCCGCCCTGAATAATAAAATTCTTCACCACCCGATGAAACTGCGTGTTGTTAAAGTAGCCCTGTCGGGTGAGGTAAATGAAATTTGCCTTATGGTACGGTACGTTGTCAAAAAGTTCAATGGTAAATTCGCCGTGATTGGTCGTAACCTTGACCTTATTAACTTCAAGGCCTTTTTGATAATCGAAGAAAAAGTCGATGGCATTTTCCTCGTTCAACTTAAACGGTTTTTCTTCTTGAACCGGTACACTAGTACTGTCTTTAAGCACAGTTGCTTCTTTTACTGCACTTGGTTTTGTGTCCTTTTCATCCCCACAGGCCCACAAGAAAAATAGTGGTATTATTGTAGCTAATAGTTGTTTCTTCAAATACATGGATTTCGACTTCTTTTTACAAAACCTTTCAAAAATAAAAAATCTACCGCTACCCGGAGAAGCTTCCCATTTTAAAATGGCACCTGCGTTTCGAGTAAGGGAGCTTGAGGCCCTAAGAGTCCAAAAAAAGAAAGCGAAACAAGCTGGGGTAATGGCACTTTTTTATCCAGATGATGAACAAATTACCCATTTGCTGCTTATTCTAAGAAAAACATATAAGGGTGTACATTCAAATCAAATTGCATTTCCTGGTGGCAAAAGCGAGAAGGTCGATGATTCTATAATGATGACCGCTTTAAGGGAAACTGAAGAGGAAGTTGGAGTGGCTGTATCTGAAATAGATGTTTTAAAGGCCCTGAGCATGGTATACATACCGCCTAGCAATTTCGAAGTTTGGCCATTTTTAGGGGTTTGCAAGAGCAAACCCATTTTTAAAATTCAAGAGGAAGAAGTTGAAGCATTGGTAGAGGTTACCTTCAGGGATTTTATGGATGATAACAATCTTTTTACCCAAAAAATGAGTACCTCTTATGCAGAGAATGTGGAGGTACCGGCATACCAATTGAATGGGCATACGGTTTGGGGGGCAACGGCGATGATGTTAAGCGAGCTTAGAGAGTTGCTCAAACAGCTGTTTTAGTTCTATTTATAATCTGAAATTGTATTTCGTACCACCTAATTCGTATTTTAGCGCTCTATGGGCATATTCAAGGAAAACCCTTTTGGTCATATTCTTTTTTTAAAAAAATTCCTCATCCGTTTCTTGGGTCTGGTGACGCATGCCCGCTATAAGCAGTTTAATCGACTTGAGATAGAGGGTTCGGAGGTTATTCGTAAGCTGCCGGATAAGAATGTCCTGTTTGTGAGCAACCACCAAACCTATTTTGCCGATGTGGTCGCCATGTTCCACGTATTTAATGCGAGCTTAAAAGGCAGGAACGACAGTATAAAAGGTATTGGGTATTTATGGCATCCCAAATTGAACATATATTATATCGCCGCAGCCGAAACAATGAAGAAGAATTTATTGACCAAAATTTTGGCCTATGTAGGTTCTATTAGCGTGGAGCGCACTTGGCGTTCTGAAGGAAAGGATGTTAATCGTCAGGTTAAGATGAGCGATATTTCGAATATCGGAAGGGCATTGGAAGATGGTTGGGTCATCACTTTTCCCCAAGGTACCACCACACCATGGAAACCTTTGCGAAAAGGAACTGCCCATATCATTAAGAAATACAAACCAATAGTAGTGCCAGTGGTCATCGACGGCTTTCGACGTTCTTTTGATAAAAAGGGCTTGAGAATTAAGAAAAAAGGCATCTTGCAATCGATGGTAATTAAAGAGCCTCTCGACATTGACTATGAAGAAGAATCGTTCGACGCGATCATCGAAAAATTGGAGTACGCTATCGAACAACATCCTTCGTTTCTGAAGGTTATTCCACAAAATGAACTTGCAGCATTGGAAGAGGAAAACAAACTTCGAAAATTCAGGAATACGACCTGATTAGACTTCCAAGCGCTTCAATTCACTATAATTCACTTTTAGCTTTCGAAGCAATAATCCATAGAGTAAAAAGTAAACGCCTCCCATAAATACGGCGAAGGCGATACCCCCAAGGGCAAAAACCCAGACTGCCGCATATTTAATCTTCTCAAGAGGAACTTTCTCAGCTTTTTCTGCAATACCCTCAATGCTTAGAAGAATATTATCATCCACATAAAAGCTAACAATAAAAAAGGCAAAGAATACAAGAATCATGGCCAAACAAAAAATGACATAATGTTTTACCGTTTTCCGTGTTTTGATGATTTTCCGCATCAAGTTTTTTGAATTGTCGAGTACTGATATTTCCTTATACCTTCTATAAAACTGATAAATGAAGTACAGAACAATAGCGTAATACAGAATATTGAAGCCTAGGTAATAGTTGGCCATCAATCCCAGATCATTATTTGACCAATCGTCGGTTCCTACAAAGAGAAGCACCAGTAAATTCGGCAAGACCAACTCCAGAACACTTATAATCAAAATCCATTTCACTATTGAGGATGACTTTTTCCAAGTCATCTTATGAATTTCATCATATGACAATTTAGGGAGGTTGCCCTCTTTTGTCTGCCAGTCTTTTTTTA
The DNA here is from genome assembly GCA_938017825.1 of uncultured Flavobacteriaceae bacterium. Taxonomy (GTDB): domain Bacteria; phylum Bacteroidota; class Bacteroidia; order Flavobacteriales; family Flavobacteriaceae; genus Pelagihabitans. The sequence continues at coordinate 61,860 of CALIJE010000015.1, read as the reverse complement.
ATAAATCCAATTCGTCCATCATATCCTAGGGATTCAGTATGGTTCTCAATTTTGTTTTTATGCGGTTCATCTTTACCCGGGCATTTACTTCAGAAATACCAAGAGTTTCTGATATTTCAGCATAGTTCTTGTCCTCTAAATAAAGAAAGACCAAGGCCTTATCAATATCATTCAATTGTTTTACGGCCTTGTACATCAGTTTTAACTGTTGCTCTTCGGTCTCATCATATTCGTCGGCTTTTATCTTAAAAATTACGGAGTCATAATCCTGTGTTTGTATGCGGCGTTTTGACTTTCTATACAGCGTAATGGCCGTATTTAAGGCAACACGATACATCCATGTACTAAATTTGCTATCCCCTCGAAATTTGGGGTATGCTTTCCAGAGCTGGATGGTGATTTCCTGAAATAGGTCATTATGGGCATCGCGATTATTGGTGTACAATGTGCAGACTTTGTGAACAATATTTTGATTGTTCTCAAGTTCGGTCACAAATTGATGCTCCAGTTGTTTGTTCACGTATGGTTTAGGTGGGTTGTTATTGAATAAGTAGTTCGTTTAACGCAATTGTTACAAAAATTGAGTGCTTTTATGTTCAGACTTTACATGCCTGAACTCAAGAAGCTTTCAATTTCGGTAATCAAGCGCAGGTGCACGTTCTCCCAAAAGCGGGATGTATTGGAAATCGGCACCACGACGCTCAATAAATTCTGTTTTGGCCTTTTCAACCAATTCCTTGTTTTGAAAAAGTTCTATTGCTGTGAGGGTAAGTGTTTTTGCTGCAACCATCATACCTTTTTTGGCAATTGTTGTACCTCCGGCTGCCACTGCTTGCCAGCTATGGGCCGGAGTGCCCGGTACCCAAGTGGCGGCGCCCATGCCTACGGTAGGCACGGCAAAACTTACATCACCTACATCTGTAGAGCCATAAGCTTTTGCCTCGGTTCTATAGGGTTGTATGTTCTTCGCGGTATTCAAATCGGCGGCAGGGTATCCTAAACTAAGCGCAATTTTATCGGCGAAGGCCTTCTCCTCAGCGGTATAGGTGATTCCACCGATTCTTGAAAGGTTGTCGTGCATTAACTTTTGCAAGGTAAGATTGGGTAGCAATTCATGCGTGCCACCGATCATTTCATAATCCATAGTAGTTCCTGTACCCAATGCGGCTCCTTCGGCTGCTTTGACCATGCGATCAAAAATATCGATGACCACTTCTCGCGTATTGTGCCGTGCATAGTAGTAGACTTCCGCAAAATCGGGTACTACATTTGGTGCTTTACCACCGCTGGTGATGACATAATGAATTCTTGCTTTTTCCGGTACGTGTTCTCGCATCATATTTACCATTGCATTCATTGCCTCGACACCATCTAGAGCAGAGCGTCCTTTTTCAGGTGAACCTGCGGCATGCGCAGATACACCATAAAACCTGAATTTGGCAGACTTGTTTGCCAATGCCGCACCGGCACTGGCTGCATTTTGTGAACTTGGATGCCAATGAAGTGCAATATCCACATCGTTAAAGAGCCCTTCGCGCACCATATAAACTTTACCAGAGCCTCCTTCTTCTGCAGGGGTCCCATAAAATCTGACGGTACCTTTTGTCTTATTGGCCGCCATCCAGTCTTTTACGGCTATCGCCGCAGCGGTTGAAGCTGTTCCGAATAAATGGTGTCCGCAGGCATGGCCAGCAGCTTTTCCCGCAGATTTTTTCTCCGCTACCGCTTCTTGGGAAAGTCCGGGAAGTGCATCGTACTCGCCCATAATGGCAATAATCGGAGCTCCGTTGCCATACTCTGCAGTAAAGGCAGTGGGAATGCCGGCTACGCCTTTGTTTATGGTAAAGCCAGCATCGGCAAGTGTTTGTTGCAGCAAGGCTGCACTTTTCTCCTCTTGGTAACCCATTTCTGCCAATTCCCAGATTTCCTGTGCTATGGCACTATAGGTTTCGGCCTGATTGTCCAATTTTTTTATGACATCATCAATTTTCTTTTGTGCAACAAGGCTGGTGAAACAAAAGAATGCGGTAAGAAGTGCTGTGGTTTTCATCTAGATGGTTTTTAAAAACAATCATTAAATATAATGAAACCCACTTGAATATGATCAGGGCAAACGAAACGAAAATAGGCAGGGACTAATCCAATTGATACACACAAGCCTGATAGGCATACATTGGAAAGGTTTTTCCTTCCACAGCTTGTACGTCATCATTAGAGATAAGTAGTTTGGCCTTATTAAAGGCTAGCTCGCTCAGGTTTATAGAAGTACGTTGGGTTGTAAAACTCAATAATACCAGAAAACGACTAGCACCGGCTGTTCTTGTATATGCATAGATTTCTTCGTTATCTTGCTGTAAGAGTTGGTAATCGCCATACACGAGACCCAAGTTGTCTTTTCGAATTTGTATCATTCGCCTAAAATAATTCAAGACAGAATAGGCATCTTCTGATTGATCTGAAACGTTGACGCCTTCTTTGTAATTTTCATTTACCTGTAACCAAGGTCTAATAGTTGAAAACCCGGCGTGCTCTGAACTATCCCATTGCATGGGTGTTCTAGCATTATCTCGACTAGCGTCTTTCTCGTTCTCTAAAAAGGCTTTGGTATCTCCCCCCTGCATTTCAATCGTATGGTACCGGTTAATGGTATTGATGTCTTTGTAGTCTGAAAAATTCTCAAATTTGATATTGGTCATGCCAATTTCTTCTCCATAATAAAAATAGGGAGTGCCCCTCATGGTTAACAAAAAGGTCTGCAACATTGTGGCAGACTTAAACCAATGTGTTCTCGAATCATGCCCCCATCTACTAACACTACGAGGAAAATCATGGTTATTAAGGAACATACTTCCCCAACCTTTTTCCGCAAATACGGCATCCCATTCGCTATGAATCTTTTTAAATTCGGTTAGTTTCCACGGATCTTTGCGCATTAAAAAAACCTCATTTTCTTCTCGATCTAAGGCCATTAAATCAAAATGAAAGAACATGTTCATTTCGCCACGGCTTTCATCCACAAAATCCAATGCCTTATCCAAGCCAATACCTGGGGCCTCGCCAACGGTCATTACGTCATATTTGCTCAAGACTTCGGTATGTAGTTCATGAAGGTACTCGTGTAGTTTAGGCCCATCAGTATAAAAGGAGACAAAATCACCTTGGTACTTTTCCGGGAGTTCCGGAAATTCGGTGTCTTTCGAGATAAAAGAAATCACATCCATACGAAAGCCATCCACACCCTTATCGAACCAAAATTTCATGATATCATGAACTTCTTTACGAACCTTGGGGTTTTCCCATTTTAGGTCTGGCTGCTTTTCGGAAAATATATGCAGGTAATAGGCGTTTGTTGTTTTATCATAATTCCAGGCATCTCCATCAACATCAAAATAACTCCATCTTTTAGGCGGTACGCCATCTTCGGCTGGCCACCAATGGTAATAATCGCGATACGGATTATCTCTAGATTTTCTTGATTCAATAAACCATGGGTGTTCGTCGCTGCTATGGTTGACGACCAAATCCATAATCAATTTGAGACCTCTTTCTTTCATGCCAGACAACAGTTCATCGAAGTCTTGCATCGTGCCAAACTCTGGCATAATATTTCGATAGTCAGCAATGTCATACCCGTTGTCGTCATTGGGCGAAACATAAACCGGATTCAGCCAAATAATGTCGACACCCAGGTCCTTGATATAGTCGAGGCGCTGAATGATTCCTCTCAAATCACCAATACCATTACCAGTGGTATCCTGAAAACTTCTTGGGTAAATTTGATAGACGATTCCTTCTTTCCACCATTTTCGTTGTAGTTCCGACGCCATAAAACTAAATTTTTCTAAATATACTACTTCAACAAATACCAGTTGCTATGGAAAAAATACTACAACGTTTTCGAATGGATTTTTAAGCGACTTTTTGGTAGATTTCTAAACTTCAATTGGGAAAACCGCAAGAAAATAGTCTGATTAGGCCTTTCTTGATTTCTGTAGGCGTAGTTTTTTGTGCTCTGGGTCTGACAAGATTATACCAATAACCAGACAAAACTGAGCTATACCATGTATGGCCATTACCAGGACCGGTGAGTAGGGAATACTGCTTTTAAATCTGGTAATCGCTACGATACTTGCCGATAACATTAACAATAATGAACCGGTAAGTACATAGATATAACCATTATCTGTCATTTCATCTTTTCTCAAATAGGAGAAAAGTATCATCATCCATGCAGTGGTCATATAAATTGCTACAGGAATGATGAGATTGTCTAGTGAATCCATCAAATACCAGAATAGACAAGCTCCATAGAGTAGTAAGATCAATGACGGAATTATATAATTGACTTCTTTGTCTCTATTTCTTGCAAACTGAAAAATATAAATTACGTTGGCAATCAGAAAAGAGATCAATCCGCCCATGAACAAATACTCATATTCACCGGCATACATCAATTGTAAGTCACCCAGTAAGGTGCAGAGAAGGGCGGAGGTGACCAAAAGTTTTGTCCTTTTTTCAATTTTATGCAGGTAGAAGAATATTAAAAGCGAGCCTACGATTAAAGGCTTTGAAAAAATTCGAAGCGAATGCCAATCAGGATTGGAAACGACGATTAGTTCTAGGGCTAAAATACCGACATAGCACCAAATAAAGATTATGGTCTTGTGCATAGGGGAAACTCTTGCTCAATTTTTTCAAATATATTCAATCTATTTGCGTGGATGAAATTTGTGCATTACTTCTGTTAAGTGCGAACGATCAACGTGCATATATATTTCGGTAGTTGTAATACTTTCATGACCCAACATCTGCTGAATGGCCCTTAAATCAGCACCGTTGGTAAGTAAATGTGTTGCAAATGAATGTCTGAAGGTATGTGGACTAATATTCTTCTGAAGCTCCGTGGCCAGTGCCAATCGCTTGATTATGGTAAATATCATGGCACGCGTTAGTTGTTTGCCACGTCTGTTCAAAAAAAGAATGTCTTCAAACCCTTTTTGAATGGTCTGATGCACGCGCACCTCATTTTGATAGATCAAAATGTACTTCTTATTGATATCGCTAATGGGAACGAACCGCTGCTTATCTCCTTTACCGGTTACTTTGATGAAGTCTTCGTCAAAATACAGGTCTGACAATCGCAGATTGATAAGCTCAGAAGCTCTTAGGCCACAACCGTAGAGTGTTTCTAACATGGCACGATTTCGTTCGCCTTCAGGTTTTGATAGATCAATTGCCCCGATTAATAGGTTGATTTCCTCAATAGACAGGGTATCAGGTAATTTGCGACCTGTTTTGGGAGATTCTATGAGGTCCATTGGGTTGTCTACCCTATAGTCTTCGAACACCAAGTAATTAAAAAAACTCTTTAGCCCCGAAATAATACGCGCCTGTGACCTTGGATTGACCACTTTGGCGATTTCATAAACGAATTGCTGAATTGTTTCCTTTGTAATGGTAATTGGAGAAGGCGCGAGCTTGTTTGTATCCAAGAATCGAATAAGTTTTTCAATATCAAAAGAGTAGTTGGCAATAGAATTGTCAGACAACCCGCGCTCTATTTTGAGATAGTGCCGATAATCTTGAAGGGTTCGTTGCCATTTCATGGTATAAAGGTACTACGATTGGGGTATTTTTTGAAAGGTTTATTCATTTACAAACACCAGATCTTGGCTGTGCCGATATATTGAATTATAGAGAAGCTCATAAGACTACTGCTAATTTTTAAGTTCAAAATAACTATGAGCATGTGTGCTGAATTGTGTTTTTGCGTTTGTTCGACCTACAGATTTCTTCTAAAGAGCCTTTAAAAGCTGCCAGTCTTGTGAAAAGATCAGATATCGTTCTTGGGCTATCCTTTCAAAAGTTTTATCTTTGGCACGTAAACCGAGAAACTAAACACAATGAAAAGAATAACATTAGTAGTAGCCATATTAGGGCTTATTTTTTGTACCAATGCAACTGCACAAGACTTTCAGTTCGGTGTAAAGGCCGGATTAAATATTTCTTCATTAAGTGGCGGTTCGGATTTGGGATACGGATCCAAACCTGGATTCCATGCCGGTGTCGTCGCAGAGATACCTTTTTCGGATGCGATTCTCATTCAGCCCGAAGTATTATTCTCTTTGCAAGGTAGCGGTAATGGTTTAACGGGATTGAGCAATGACTTCAATCTTTTTTATCTCAGTGTTCCTTTAGCCGTAAAATATAATATTTGGGATGAGCTGTATATTGAGGCAGGACCGCAGTTGGGTGTGCAACTTTCAAATAATCTTGATGATTTTGCACTTGACGGCAATGCCTTTGATATTGGTTTCGTAGTAGGTGCAGGATATCGTCTTGATGATAATTTTTACTTTCAACTGCGATTTAATGGCGGATTCATCAATGCAATTGACGACGTAGCCTCCAAAAACAGAGTCTTGCAGGTTTCGGCGATTTATTTCTTTTAGAACAATACGTAGTTGTAGACATAATGGCCACGCTCAGCGTGGCTTTTTTTTTGGTATACTGATCAACAAAATAACTACTTTTATAACATGAGACTGATAATCGTAAATGGCCCAAATCTGAACCTTTTGGGTAAAAGGGAGCCCGAAGTATATGGGGACAAAACCTTCGCAGAGTACTTCACCGAATTGAAGACCAAATTCAAGGATGTACAATTGGAATATTTCCAGTCGAACGTCGAAGGGGAGTTGATAGATAAAATTCAGGAGGTAGGTTTTTCGTATGACGGTATAGTGCTGAACGCCGCGTCTTATACACATACTTCTGTCGGTATAGGGGATGCCGTGAAGGCCATAGATACGCCGGTTGTTGAGGTACATATTTCAAATACACATAAGCGTGAAGACTTTAGGCATGTTTCGCATATAGCGTCAGGGGCCAAAGGCATTGTACTTGGGTTTGGCTTGCAGAGTTATGACCTGGCCATTCAGAGTTTTATTTGATTTAGTAGTCGCAGTAATCGATGCTTCCAAAGAAAAAAGTAGTAATCGTGAAAGATAGTAGTGAACATAATTCCAAGAGGTTAGAACATCATGAAGCTATTAAGGCCGAAATGAGGAAGTGCTTTTCCACTATTGATTCTTTTAGCGAAAAGGATATTGCGGAAGCCCTGGAACTAATTTCCCTGAAGACCTTAAAAAAAGGCGAGCATCTGCTTCGCGAAGGGGATTTTTCGGCAAGGAGTTATTCAATAATTTCCGGTTGTGTGCGGCAATACTACCTCGTTGATGGAGAGGAGAAGACTACGTTCTTCTATACCGAAGGGCAGTCGATCTTTGCGCCCAATGGTGCATCGGAAAGAATTCCATCGAAATACTATTTGTCTTGTGTAGAGCATACCACAGTTTCAATTATTAGTTTGGAAAAGCAAAATGAGATGTTCAAGAAATTCCCTATCCTGGAATCGATGAGCAGAAATACACTTAGAGAGGAATTGAATAATTATCAGGAAATGCTTGCCACCTATATTACGACAAATCCTGAGGAACGCTATCTCAACCTTTTGAAATTTCGCGCGGAACTCCTCAATAGGGTCCCACAATACCAATTGGCGAGTTATTTGGGTGTAACGCCAGAGTCGCTCAGTCGAATTCGAAAACGAATTTTCTTGAAATAATTGTGCCTTAGAAAAGCTATTAGCCGGTTCTTTCTTATCTAAAGTCAATAACTTTTATAATTTCAACTTATATTTTTGTACCTGTTAATTATGAAAGCAATCACAAGAACAGCCTACGGTCAGCCAGAAGATGTACTCCAGCTGAAAGAAATCGAGAAACCGATTCCCAAGGAAGATGAGATACTCATAAGGGTATATGCCACTACGGTCAATAGAACCGATTGCGGAATACTTACCGGAAAGCCGTATATCATGAGAGCCTTTACCGGTTTGTGGAAACCAAAAGATTTGGTTCCGGGAACTGATTTTGCTGGCCAAGTAGAAGCTATAGGTAAGAAGGTTACTACCTTTTCAATAGGGGATCGGGTATTTGGATTACATGATGAAGGCTTGTCTTCGCATGCCGAGTATATGACCATAAAAGCAGATAAGGCCGTTACTCAAATTCCGGATAATATCGACTATGCAAGTGCTGCTGCAAGTTGTGAAGGTGCACATTATGCGGCAAATTTCCTCAGTAGGCTAAAACTAAAGAAAGGGGATAAGGTTCTTGTTAATGGAGCCACAGGTGCGATTGGTTCTGCCGGCTTACAACTTGTTAAAAACCTTGGAATGCAGGTGACTGCCGTAGGCAATACGAAGAATTTGGAATTGCTTAGGTCCCTGGGTGCCGATAAGGTCTTTGATTATGAAAAGGAAGACTTTACCAAAGATGATGAACGATATCATCTTATTTTCGATGCGGTGGGAAAAAGCTCCTTTCCAGCTTGTAAACACCTTTTGTTACCCAATGGTATTTACAGTTCTTCGGAATTGGGCCCAAATGCACAGAATCTTTATTTACCACTGATCACGTGGATCAAAGGAGGCAAACGTGTAATTTTTCCTATTCCTAGGAATTGTAGAAAAAGCATTCTTTCCATGGCCAAATTACTTGCTGAAGGTCGCTTTAAAGCTGTTATCGACCGTACCTATCCTATGGAGCAAGTTAGCGACGCATACAAATTTGTTATGAGCGGGCAGAAAACCGGAAACGTAATTTTAGACTTTTCCTAGTAGTTCTATTCTAAAGTTTTGGATTCGAAAGCGAATTATTGAAAATTAGATATCTTGTAAATTCTAAAATCATAGCAAAATGAGTTGGAAAAACCTATTCGACGAAAGTGAGACCAATGAAACTATCGAGCGCATTAATACCCTAACACCGGAAACGCAGCGGTTATGGGGAAAGATGAATGTGGCACAAATGTTGGCTCATTGTAATGTGGCTTACGAGGTCATATATACCGATAAACACCCTAAACCAAGGGGTATAGGCAAGTTCATCGCCAAACTTTTTGCAAAAAACATTGTGGTGGGTCCGAAGCCCTATAAGCGCAACAATCCTACTGCCCCTATCTTCAAAATAAAAGCTGAAAAAGATTTTGAGGTGGAAAAAGGAAGACTAATCGAACATCTTAGAAAAACACAGCAATTAGGTGCTGCCCATTTTGACGGAAAAGAAAACCCCGCATTTGGCAAATTGGACAAGAATCAATGGAACACCTTATTTTCAAAACATCTAGATCATCATCTGAAGCAATTTGGGGCATAGACTGAGGAGAATTTCAAATTCTCCCTATAAAGCTAGAGCAGCTTTTGTAAATGCTCCACTAAATTCGAGGGTTATCAAATAACCACTTTCGGGGTATGATCCGAAGAAAGATATTTGCGTTCAATGTAAAAAGTAGCAAACGGTAGTAACGAGGCCAGTAAAAAAATTGCCATACGTTTTATTCCCCACTTTTTCAGGACACAAACCACAATTGCCAAAATGCAATAGGCAATGAACAAGCCACCATGCGCGTACCCTACATATTTATTCGGTAGCGGAAGGTCTGCCATATACTTTAAGGGCATTGTAACTGCGAATAGAGCGAGATATGAAATACCCTCTAATATCGCTGTAATTCTAAAAAGTGAAACCATGGCCTTTATCAACTAAATAGGATAAGTATAATAATGGGGAAGACCAACCCGGCCAACGCCAACTTCCATCCTCGTTTCTTAAATGTGTTTTTTCCCTTGGTTATGATGAACATGCCCGTAAACGCAATCACAAGCATACCAACTCCAAAGATATCGGAATACCATATCCAAAATTTGTTAGTGGTTTTATGTAAGAACATTGTTTGCCCCAAAATCGGGGTTTTACGCTTGTATTCAACAACGCCTTTCCCGGTATGAATATCGGCATCTAAAATAATATTGTCCTTATAGAATACCCGAAGTTCATTATCGCGAATGCGATGACTATCGTATTCGGCATTCAATTCCCATTTTTCTGAAATACCCTTGATGTACTTTTCAGAATCAATAGCGCTTTTATCTGAAGGCAATTCTAATTGCACCTCTTTGGTTTCATAGGCATAATCCATGGGATACCAATCTTGACGATGGTTTAGGATAATCCCTGAAAAGGAAAATGCAATAATCAGCCCAATATAAAAGTAGGCGACATCTCTGTGAACATTTCTATTTTCCCATTTCATTTTACAAATGAATTACCTCGTCATATGCATCAGCCACTGCTTCCATTACGGCTTCGCTCATGGTCGGATGCGGGTGAATCGCTTTCAACACTTCGTGTCCTGTGGTTTCCAACTTTCGGGCTACAACTGCCTCTGCGATCATATCTGTAACTCCAACGCCGATCATATGACAGCCTAACCATTCTCCGTATTTTGCATCGAAAATTACTTTAACAAATCCGTCGGAAGCACCTGAAGCTTTTGCTTTGCCACTGGCCGAAAACGGAAACTTACCTACCTTAAGCTCATACCCCTTTTCTTTAGCTTGCTGCTCGGTGAGACCAACAGAAGCAATTTCTGGCATACAATACGTACAGCCAGGAACATTTCCATAATCAATTGGTTCAACGTGCATTCCTGCTATTTTCTCAACACAAAGTATTCCTTCTGCAGAGGCAACGTGGGCCAAGGCCTGTCCCGGCGTAACATCACCTATGGCATAGTATCCTGGAATATTGGTTTCATAATAGTCATTGACCATAATTTTGTCGCGATCAGTGGCGATGCCAACATCTTCAAGACCAATATTTTCAATATTTGATTTAATACCGACGGCGGAAAGAACAATATCGGCATCTATGGTTTCCTCGCCTTTTGAGGTTTTTACAAAAACCTTTACCCCTGAGTCAGAAGTATCAACTTTGGTAACCTCTGAGGAGGTCATTATTTTGACCCCTGCTTTCTTGAAACTGCGTTCTAACTGTTTTGATACGTCGATGTCCTCAACCGGCACGATATTCGGCAGGTATTCTACCACGGTAACCTCTGTTCCCATGGCATTATAAAAATATGCGAATTCAATGCCAATGGCCCCGCTGCCAACCACTACTAATTTCTTTGGTTGACTTTTTAAGGTCATGGCATCGCGATATCCTATTATTTTCTTGCCATCCTGCGGAAGACTTGGCAGCTCACGACTTCGAGCCCCGGTTGCAATGATGATATGCTGTGCACTATATTCCTTTGTTTCGCCATCATCCGATTTTACCGATACCTTTTTGCCCGTCTTAAGAGTCCCAAAACCGTTGATTACTTCGATCTTGTTTTTTTTCATTAAAAACTGCACTCCTTTACTCATGCCGTCTGCAACGCTTCGACTTCTCTTGACCACAGCTCCAAAATCCTTATCAACACCTTCAGCCTTTAAGCCATAATCACCGGCGTGCTGCAGGTATTCAAAAACCTGTGCAGATTTTAATAAGGCTTTGGTAGGTATACAACCCCAATTTAGGCAAACGCCACCAAGACTTTCTTTTTCGATTATTGCGGTCTTTAGACCCAATTGTGAGGCTCTAATAGCCGTTACATAGCCCCCCGGACCACTACCTAATACAATAACATCGAAATTGGCCATATATGTAGTTTTATGATTATAAATGTGAAATTCAATTTGCGCTAAGCAGCTGCAAAAATACGCAAATCAATAGCCAAAAACCAATAAGAAAATCCCAAAATCCTACCCAATTGTGTTAGATTTTACAGACTATAAAGTGGTATCACTAGCTCTTTTGCTCTTTATTGAAATAAACGAGGTAATAGTACATTTGGCGTTCTTCGTCCCATCCCTTTTCAACAAATTTTTCAGCTGATTCAGGATTAATAAAATCCATTTTTATTTGAATGTTCGTGTCAAGATTGATGACATTCTTGATCTTTTTGCGCGCGTCGGACACCGCTTTGTTCGCGATATCAAAATTTGAAACATCCTCAATGCTATATTTGGGCCCCTTTTCTACCTTATAGTGTTTGAACTCGGGAATTAGTTCAGGGTTTTCCATAACCTCGTTCAGGAAGTTACTCTCTTCAAAAGCATCGTTTTTGGCGAAATGGTTGACCGCCCGATTAATGAAAAGTACCTCTTGCTGTTTGTCCTCTGCCGGTAGTACAACGTCTTTGGCAAAATTTTGACAAAATTTAAGGTAGTTTTTGGTATAGAAATTCTCATCGGTAAGGGCATCGACACCCAAGAAGTCTTCAAGCCAATACTTGGCATCATAGCGATTGCTATCAACCGAAAGTACCTTGTAACCTGCTTCTTTTTCCACATTGAAGATCAAACAACCTTTATCTAGCTTATTTACGTTAATGCCCTGTTGCACAACAATATCAAGGTTCTTTCCTTTTTCCTCCAATTGCAGAAAATCATGTTTTAATTCACTCTTGAAAATGCCGACTGCGTCCACTTTTTTATTATCCAAGAGGACATTGGTTAAGAGCGCAACATAGACTTCACCACTTTTAATATGTGGATGGTTCGATTGTTCGAACAAATGAGTGGCTATTTTTTTTGAATTATCATGAAGACTTGATGCATCTTCAAAAATTTCGGTAACGATTTTATGAAGTTCGTTAAAGGTAACGTCAACTTCGTTCGAAAGCTTGAAGTAGTTTTCCTCTTTTTCACGAAACGGTTTAAAGAAGTACTCTTTGAGAAGACCGTTTGTCTCATCGTTGAGATTAAAGGGTTCTTCAGAAAGAAAAATACCTTCGCTCTTATTCTTATTGCCCACGCGGTGTAATGAGATGGTCTCGATTTGGGTAGGGTAGAGGTTGATCATGTTGTAGAATAAAGATTTATGAATAGATAGGTTGTGGTTTGGTGTGCTGTACTAACTACGCTCGGATATCAATTCCAATTTTCATCAAAATCCATATCGTCATAGTTTTCCAGAGTATCGTCGAAATCGAAATTTGGATCAGACTCAAAGTTCTTTTCTGGAGGTGATTCGGGAATCTCCCCAAAACTAAAAAGCAGATTAGGGTAGGCCCTGCCATCCTCTTTTTCCACAATATCGGCCAATTCCACAAAGAAGGTCCACATGCTCATAAAGTCATAGACATAAATTAATTTGGGATGTTGCTCGGAAAGTACGTCCTCGAGAAAGGTCTCGTTCATGAGTCTTGCGGTTCCTGCTCCTTCGCTAACGTCGAATAGGGCAATTTCCTCATCTTGATTCCAATCGTTATCACAGGTATAGAACGACGCCATTTCATTGCCGAGGAAACCAAAAGCTTGGGTTACGGCATTGTGGAGGTCTTCTAATGAACTGTTATCATCAATTTCGATATCTCTAAAAATATCGTCCTCAGCATCTAATATTATCCTGATTTTATAGATCATCTTAGCAAATTGGCTAGGGGCAAAGTTACGAAGTTTTATGGCTTCTTAAAGGGTTCATCGCTTCCAAAACCAAATAAAACTGTATCCCGAATAAAAAGGTAGCCAAAATTAGGTGTGCGGGCTGACTGGCAAACGGAAAATCGAAATAGTACATGACGATCCCACTAAGGGCTTCCAGAATCAAAATGCCAAGAACCCAGTTCACTTTCTTAAGCTTAAGATCAAGTTGGCGTATTTTATACGCAATGAACAAATTGAAAAGCACCACGAAAATCGAAAACGAACGATGCAAATAAAATTGCAATGTTGGGTTTTCTAGCCACATATTTTTGGCGGTTTCGCCAACTGCATCTATTTGTTCATCAACGAACTGACGTACCTGAGTTCCTAGTATTATTTGTATGAGCGTGATGAAGATGGCAAAGATTAGAAGACCCAATAGTTTTCTTTCCTGAGGGGAATTGGGCTCCCTACTTTTTGTACTATAGATGAGATACAATAACATAGCTACAATGACCAAGGCCATGACCATGTGTATCGTAATCTTTGTAGGTTCTAAAACCGAATATACTACGGTAGCGCCCAACCAGGCCTGAAACCCCATTGCAAAAACCGTAAGTACCGAAAGGATGGTAATCGATTTATTTGTTTTCCAACTGCGAAATGAGACTATGGCCATTACCAAGGTTGCGATACCTGCTACAGCGCCAAATAACCTATTGATGAATTCGATCCACGTATGCCAAGGATTGAATATTGCATATTCATGTTTGGTATATGGCTCCCAGTTCCCTGCTGCAAAAGCGGTGGTTGCAGTAAAATCGGATGTTGCCACTTGCAAGGTTTCATCGAGGATTATTACCTGTCCTTTTTTATATGCTTTTTTTGGAGTCCATTCTAATTCGGATGCCTGGGTCGGCGGAATATAATACCCAAAACATTTGGGCCAATCTGGGCAACCCATTCCACTGCCAGTCATGCGAACAATTGCACCTGCCATGATAACAAGATATACTAGAACCAATGATATTTTGGCGATTTTTCGAAAAGATCTGTGCATGAAATTCGCTTAGAATGGCAATTGCAAAATTACCACATCTTTTAATGCAATTGGATATGGAAGCACAAAAAAACCATCGACTAGTAGGTCGATGGTCTTTTGAATATTTGAATTTAACTTTATTCTACAACAATGAATTCTGACCTACGGTTTTCTTGATGTTTCTCATCTTTACAACCATTCCGAGTAGTGCAATCATTGACGAGTCTAGTTTCGCCAAACCCTATACCTGTAACTCTGGTTGGGTCAATCCCATTGGCCAACAAATAGGCAACGGTATTCTCAGCTCTTTCATTGGACAGGCGTTCGTTATAGCTGGTTCCGGCTCTAACATCTGTATGTGATTCTACTTGAACTTTAAGATCTGGGAAAACTCTCATATATTCGATAACCGCCATCATCGTCCTAGACGCATCAGGCCTTATATCGGCTTTGTCCAAATCAAAATAAACCGGCTGAAGGTTTAAGAACTTAACAAGGTCGGTTCCAGGTGCGGCCCTCTTAATTGACTTTTCGAGCAATACTTCAATTCCATCAGTATCATTTGCATTGACAACGGAGAACATTTTTCTTCCTTGATCATATTCGTCTAAGGAGGCTACTATGGTATACTCACCTTCTTTGCAATCTCCTTCAAGTTCAAAGGTACCATCGTTGGCGCTTACCGTTTCGGCTACGATAGTATCCCCACTAAAAATTGCAACTGCAGCTCCTGCCAATGGCTGACCATTTTCTACGTCTTTTACAATACCTGCAACGCTCGTATGACAATCCAAATCGATTTGTTCGTTTTCGGTAAAGCTATAAATGTCATCACCACCTTGACCACCTTCGCGATTGGATGCAAAGAAGCCTTTTCGCGTTTCCGAGTTTATAATGAACGAGAAATCATCATCTTCGGTATTGATCGGCTTGCCAAGGTTGACCACGTATACTGAATTCATGTCTTGCAATTTGGTCGCATAAACGTCTAGTCCTCCCAGGCCCGGCCTTCCGTCAGATGAAAAATACAACACATTCTTATCGGTTACGAACGGAAAAGTTTCTCTTGCCTCCGTGTTTATCTTCTCCCCGAGATTCATCGGCGGTCCTATGGATCCATCATTCTTAAGGTCGACAACAAAAATATCTGACTGACCAATTGTACCTGGCATGTCTGATGCAAAATACAATTTATCGCCATTTGGACTAAGCGTTGGGTGTGCACAAGAATAGTCATCTCCATTAAAGGGTAATTCAACTTCATTTGTCCATACACCATCCTTTAAATAGGCGCGGTAGATCTTGAGCCTACTTACTCCTTCATCGTCTCTAGAGAAGTTGCCATTTTGAGAATTGTTTCGGGTAAAATAGACCATTGAACCATCTTTGGTGAAGGCTGTAGATGATTCGTGTGTTTTCTTGTTTAAGCCGTTCGAAAATTTATCGGCCACATTATATTCACCCTTCGAAGAGCTATTTGAACTGTATAGATTCAAGAATGCTTTGTTGTTCCATTGATGAATGCGCTTTGTGACGGTACCGGAGTCTCGAGCAGATGAAAAGACCAACTGTTCCCCATTGAAAGAAGGCGCAAAATCGGATTGTGGAGAATTGAATGGAAGGTTTTTAATATCATATCTACCAGACATTTGCTCAATCTTATCCATATAATCAGGATTGTTCCTATAGAGTCTGGCCCGCACCTCGTTCGATTTCGCCGCAGTATATTTTTGCATCCAATTGTCTGATGCTTCGTACTCTTTGGTCGATTTTAAGGTGTGTGCATAGCGGTACATATAATCTGCATCTATCGAAGCCCCGTCTAGGGTAAAAAGCCTACTGTACCATCCAGAGGCATCTTTATATCGTGCATTTAAGTAGTTCGCATCACCTAGGTTTTTGTAGATTTCTTCATCTGAATAGCCTTCTTTGACCAATCGCTCATAATTTTCAATGGCATTGGCATAGGCATAATCGTCGAATTGATTTTCTGCCTTTTTTGTCTTATCGTCTTGGGCCAAGACCATGGTACACATGAAAAGGGCACTAATTAGGAAGTAACTCGGTTTTTTGTTCATCATGATGTTGGTTTTTAGAAGAATCTAGGGGCTATGACCTTCTTGTATTTCGTTATAAATTCATAACGTAACATTACTTCAAAGGATCCGTCGTTGAAAGTTGAATTACCCAGTTCGGTTATTTCCCTATCATAAGCTAAGCCGACCATAAACTGGTCGGTTATCTGGAAACCAAACAAGCCACTTAAGGCAGCATCCCATCGGTATGCAGCACCAAGGGTAAACTTGTTGTTGAGCATAAAGTTGGCAGAGAGATCAACTTGCAGCGGTGCACCGCTTACCCCTTTTAACAATGCGGCTGGTTTAAACTTTAAATTTGGGTTCAGGTCAAAGACATAGCCAGTAATCAAATAAAGGTTTAGGCGTTCTTCCGCGATAAAGGAACTATTTCCTGCCGAATCATCAAAATGCTGTGTTTTGAGGAAGTTGGGAACGGAAAGACCTGCATAAAATTTATCGGTGTGATAATAAATACCGGCTCCTATATTTGGCGAAAATTTGCGATCTATGTTATTCAGTCCTGTGGCATTTAAATCTTCGCGATAATTTGCAAGGCGGTTGAAATCGATATTTAGCGAATGCCCCCCTGCTTTTAATCCAAAAGACAATTTTCCAGTCTTGGATGTTGGTATCGTATACGAGAATACGGCATCGAAATAGGTATCTTGGTTGGTACCATTTCCAATTTTATCGTTAACTATCGATAGACCTATACCGACACGCTCAGAAACCGGCGTATTAAAATTAATTGTCTGCGTAGTTGGAGCACCATCCAAACCTAACCATTGAGAGCGGTGTAAGCCATTTATGCTAAGAACCCCTCTAGAACCTGCGTATGCAGGATTAACAGCAATGGTGTTATACATATATTGGGTGTACTGCGCATCTTGCTGAGCCATTATGCCTCCGAAAGACCCTAAAACCAATACAATTGTTATAAATAATTTTTTCATGATATCTTGTTTATATAGTATAGAATTGGTTGATGTTTATCTATTAACGTAGAGGTAACCAGCCCTTGATTTTGCCTCTCCGTTATTCACATAGTCGATGACATAGAAATAAACACCTACTGGTAGCGCTTCTTCTTCCTGAACAGTGGCCCGACCTTCGGAGAAACCTCTGAAGTTATTGTTTCCGCTATCGTATCCGGTCGTTTCGTAGACCAAAATACCCCATCTGTTATAAACGCGTACCGTATTGTTAGGGAAGGCCTCAATATTACCTATTCTAAAGAATCCTTCATCAACCTGAGGCCCCACCAATTCATTGTCTATGATGATATCGCATATAGAGCCAGCAGGTGGTGTACCGCCTCGTGAACTACAGGGGTCATAGGGATCGGTACCATCTGTAATTTCGCGGCCGTTCGGAATGGTATCTCCATCGCAATCAACGGTTAACCAATTTCCGGTTTGGTCTAAGGTTATACTTGCTTCGATAAAATCACAGGGATCTGAAGGGTCTGTCCCATCACTAATTTCGGTGCCATTGGTTACGCCATCACCGTCACAATCAGAGATAAGATAATCCCCGGAAGGTGTTAGTGTTGCGCTGGCGGCTAGAAAGTCGCAAGGGTCTTCAGGATTCGTACCATCTATGACCTCTTGTTCATTGGTAACGCCATCGCCATCACAATCGGCGATTAAGTAATCTCCACTTTGAGTTTCGGTAATACTTGCTATTACAAAGTCGCATGGATCATTGGGGTCGGTACCATCGATGGCTTCTTGAGTGTCCAATACTCCATCACCATCGCTATCTATCCCTTCTCTCCAGTCCCTATCCCCACCAGGTATTTGTGCATCGGGAAAATCAGTTGGTACTTGACCATTAGTCGGATTAAGCAATGTATCATCATTATCGAAAGCATCATCAAGACCATCTCCATCAGCATCTGTACCTGCTGGTGTTACCTCGGGAGTGCCATCTGCATCTATATCCCAACCTTCGATAATATCATCGATGCCATCATTGTCGGTATCACGAATCAAATAGTCTGGTCCGCCAATACCGCTCGTATTCACAGGATTGATTGCAGTTTCGCCTGTGGCAGTATCATAGGCATCGTCAAGACCGTCATTGTCGGCGTCGTTATTTATAGGAGGGATATAATTTGCGGTACTTTGTCCTTCAATATTATCAACAATACCGTCATCGTCATTATCAATGTCCAAATAGTCAGGACCTCCTGTTCCATCTTGATTGTTCAAAGTAATCGGGCTGGCCGCAGTAGCATCGTTATAACCATCTCCGTTGGTATCGGTAAAGTTATCTATTTCTCCGTCACCATCGGAATCTTCCCCACCTAGATTGGTCGATTCGGTAGCATCCGTAATGCCATCATTGTCAGAATCGATATCGAGGTAATCAGGTCTCGTATCGTTATCGAAATTCGGTCGCGGCAATGGAGTGCCAGTTCCATCCAAAGGAGCGGCAGTCGTACTATCATCTGTGTCTATGATATCAGCGAAGCCGTCATTATCAGCATCTGTAAATCCATCTATACGGCCATCACCATCGGCATCTGGCCCACCGGCTTCCAATACATCGGTAATACCATCATTGTCAGAATCCAGATCAATGCGATCATTCACAGTATCTCCGTCAGTATCTTCATGAGGTAGGGGAGTGCCAGGAGCTGCAGGCCCTCTTGGATCTACATTGTCTGATAATCCATCCCCATCAGTGTCGGTGAATCCATCGATCACGCCATCACCATCCGCATCGTTTCCTCCTGCTTCGATTACATCAGGAATACCATCGTTGTCCGAATCCAAATCTATTCTATCTTCTAAACCATCATTGTCAGAATCTGGATCTTCTAGGGGATTTGCCGCTATGCCATCATCCAACCCATCGTTGTTGGTGTCTACCATAGACAATGGGTCACCAGCCGTTGGATAGTCAACTTGACCATCCCCATCGGTATCTACTCCACCGGCCTCTGTAATGTCTGGTACACCGTCGTTGTCACTATCCAAATCTAAATAGTCTGGTAAACCATCACCATCGGTATCGCCGGTTCCTTCAATGGTATCCAGGATTCCATCGTTGTCATCATCTAAATCTACAACATCGAAAATACCGTCGCCGTCCGAATCAAGTGAGCCTGCAGGAAGTTCTCTCCAATCGCGGTCCCCTCCAACAACTTGTACATCAGGGAATGAGGTCGGTGTTTGTCCATTGGTTGGGTCTGGGTCGGCTGTATCGGTATCGAAACCATCATCTAGACCATCACCGTCTAAATCGGCATTTGTAGGAACCGTTTCAGGCGTACCATCACCATCGGTATCCCAACCTTCTATGATATCATCAATTCCATCACCATCAGAATCTAGGTCCCGAAAATCGGGAGCGCCCAAACCATTAGTATTTTCAATGGTGATTGGTGTACTCCCTACAAAATCTGGGTCGTATTGGTTGTCAATGCCATCACCGTCATCATCTGCGTTCAACGGAGCTTGATAACTTGCAGTAGGTTGCCCTTCTATGTTGTCTACAATGCCATCATTATCTGAATCGATATCCAAATAATCTGGATTGCCATTGGAATCGGTATTGGTCAGAGGCAATGGGCTACCACTGGTGACTTCCCCGGGATTACCACTATTTACATTATCCTGAGCATCATTTAAACCGTCATTATCAAGGTCGGTAAAGCCATCAATGATGCCATCTCTATTGTCATCAACGCCTCCCGCTTCGTAGGCATCCGTAATACCGTCGTTATCGGAGTCTCGATCATAGCAGTCAATTACGCCGTCACCATCGCTATCTTGATACGTTAGAAAACCAATAGTAAGACCTTGTCTTCCTGTCGACGCGCCGGCAATATCGGTGGTTTTAAAGGTAAGCTCGCTTACATTATCGGAGCGAACCAAAGGAACTCCTAAATTGGTGTCCTCAA
Organism: uncultured Flavobacteriaceae bacterium; assembly: GCA_938017825.1. Lineage (GTDB taxonomy): Bacteria > Bacteroidota > Bacteroidia > Flavobacteriales > Flavobacteriaceae > Pelagihabitans. The sequence goes on along the minus strand of CALIJE010000015.1, from coordinate 41,512 downwards.
ATACGATATAACTACTACCCAGCCCTGTAATAGTGGGTCCTGCTCCTGAATACCCAACCTCATCGATTAGAACCCATGGACTACCATCGGTAATTGCGCTATTGGTTTCACCACTGTCGGTCGACTCTCCATCAGTGAACACAATAGAAGGCCTAAAGGGCGTTCCATTGGGTAGGAGCCCAGAAATTAGCATGGTTACGTTTAATTCTGCACCCCTATTAACATCTTGAACATAAAGTTCATAATTTTGGTCAGCATCGTCATACTCAGTTTGCAATAAGGCACCGGCAAAAGTGGATATATTGCTAGGTACGAACGATTTTGCATCGGCATTGGCAGCTGAAACACTAATGGTTATGCTCGAACCATCGCTCAAGGTTTGAGTAAGGGTGTCACCAATATCTATACCGTCAGCAAAATCACCTACCCATTCGATAAAGGCAAGTTCGAGTGCAAATTCACCTATGCTATTATCAGTGTTACCGACTGTATTAGGACTTTCGCATTCAACTGAATCTACTATTCCATCATTGTCATCATCTAGATCAACATCATCTGAAACACCGTCATTATCACTATCTAAGGGTAATGGTTCTTCTCGATAATCAACCTCAGGTGTTGTATTGACCTGATTATTGGGTAAGGTCGTAGGGTCATTGATAGGACCGTCAGGATCAGTGTAGTCATCACTGGTATCAAGTGTATCATCATAACCATTCGCCCCCGTTGCATTGTCGGTCATACCGTCTAAGTCAATATCATTGCCACCAAAGCCTGCTTCGACAATATCAGGAATACCGTCATTGTCACTATCGGTATCTTCATAGTCAAATATTCCGTCGCCATCGGAATCGACTAATACAGACGGATCTAAGCCATCAGTATCCGATCCAATTGCAGGTACACCCGTGCTAGGGCTAATTGCACCTGGGGCGCTATAGGAACCGGTTGGCTGTGCCTCAACAGTATCGGGGATGCCATCATTATCGCTATCTAAATCAAATATGTTCGGAACGCCATCGCCATCGGTATCTAAGCATGAACCTGTGAAAGCCATAAAAAAGTTATCGGCGCCTGCAGATTTTTGAGCTGAGAAAATAGTTGTTCCCGCGGGTATTAGAGCGGAGAACCCACCTGCGTCTAGCCCTGCGCCGCCATCAACCGTAAAAACATTCGTTCCTATACCGGTGCCATTAATGCCAGTAACTACGGTTGCATTCGTTAGGGTAATATCTGAATCGATACCTGTAAAATGGGCATAAATTGCAATAGGCAAGGGTTGTGAAAAAGTAAAGGTATGTGTGGCAGTATTACTTGCGTCCATATTTAGAATATCACTTGCGGCAATACCATTGGCACTAATATGAAAGCCTGCATTTCCGGGCAAGGAGGGAAGAGTTGTATCGACTATCGGATTTCTAATGTCACTGTCATTTGTCGCCGTAACATTGGAGCTGGCAACAAGACCTATGACAGAGGCTGTTCCTGAAGTAGTATCATCCCATACAGATGAACTGGCCATACATTCATATACGTCCAAGATTCCATCGTTATCATCATCAAAGTCGGTAAAGTCTTCAACAAAGTCATTGTCGTTATCCGATTGTGCAAAACTGTTGGTACTAAAAAAAGCGAGTAGGAGAAAAAGTATGATTTTCGCAAAGGAGTTTGCCGAGAGTTTTTTAGCTAGATTTATCATTGAAGAATTTGTTTATGAATTTATCAAGGTAAAAGGAGCTGTTACTTTTTAAATTAGACAAGCTCTAATAGTTTACCCTAAATTTATAGTCTTTAAGTTACAATTTGTTAAGTTGAATAAGCACATTTGACATTCTTCGAAAAAGAATGGGACAAAAGTAGCGATCGAAGTACAAATCTTAGAATGATTGTTGTGACGCTCTGTGAAAGTACTTGTGAATCACGATTTTTAGTAGGTTATCTTGTTTAGCCCTACATAAAATATTGCTTCTTACAATTTCTTACAAGCCTTATTTCGCAAATGCTTGGAAATATTCAATTCTTGGGCGTTCTTCTAAATGAGAATAATACGAGAACCGTTTTCGACTTGTTGGCGTTTCGGGAATTTTAGGTGGTTGATTGGACATAAGTCTAGGTTTAAAATTAAAGTAGTTATTGTAGTTGTTATTTTATAAAATAACAAAGGTCATATTTTCCTCTTTCAAGTTTGGTTAACTGACTATAAATATACGAATATCCGATGAAGCGCACGTTTAATAGGGTAAAATGCTTACTTTGTTTGAAAAAGACTACAAAGACCTTTACTCAAATTCTTCATTTAAAACCAAGCCGAGGGAAATACCTTTTTTTATCATATAATTCTTGGCGGCCACATACTCATTTGGTATTTCCCCTTCTAAAATAGCCTCCTTGATAGCATCCTTGATAATGCCGATCTCTTTTGAGGGTTTAAGATCGAAAGCTCTTATTATCTCTTCACCACTTATTGGTGGTTGAAAGTTGCGTATATGGTCGCGTTCTTCTACTTCGACTATTTTTTGTCTAACTATTTTGAAATTATTCCTATATTTTTTTTGCTTTCTTGGGTTCTTTGTAGTGATATCGGCTTCGCATAAGGTCATTAGATCTTCAATATGATCTCCAGCATCAAAAACCAAACGTCGTACTGCGGAATCGGTAACGAATTCTTCAGAAATGACAATAGGCCTTGAACTCATCATTACCATTTTTTGTACGAATTTCATTTTTTCGTTCAATGGCATGCGCAATCTTTTAAAGAGCTTATACACCATTTTAGAACCTACGAATTCATGGCCATGAAATGTCCAACCTATTCTTTTATGGAATTTCTTGGTTGGGGCCTTTCCAATATCATGTAACAAGGCTGCCCAACGCAACCAAAGATCGTCGGTTTTGTCAGCTATATTGTCCACGACTTCTAGGGTATGCCAAAAATTGTCTTTGTGGGTTTGGCCTTCGATTTCTTCAATGCCCTGTAAAGCGCTCAATTCGGGCAATATGAAGGCCAAAAGCTTCGTTTTATGCAGCAGTGCAAGTCCTTTTGATGGTTTGGCGCTCATTAAGATCTTATGAAGTTCTTCAACAATTCGCTCTCCTGATATGATCTTTATTCGCTCCTTATGTTCTGTTATCGCCTCAAGTGAATTCAATTGAATTGTAAAGTTTAGCTGCGCAGCAAAACGAATGGCCCTTAACATGCGCAAAGGATCATCAGAAAAAGTAATCCCTGGTGCCAAAGGTGTTCGAATACACTGTTTTTCAAGATCAGCAAGACCATTGAATGGGTCTAATAGGTCTCCGAAGTTGGCATCGTTCAATGATAGCGCCAAGGCATTAATCGTAAAGTCCCTTCGCTTTTGATCATCCTCCAAAGTGCCATTTTCAACGACCGGTTTTCGACTATCACGGCTATAACTTTCCTTACGGGCACCTACAAATTCCAATTCAAGATCTTTGGTCTTTATCATGGCCGTACCAAAATTTTTGAATACCGATACTTGTGGATGTCCCTCTAATTTTGATGCTACCTGTTGTGCTAATTCTATTCCACTGCCAACCGTTACGATATCGATATCCTTAGGGTCACTGCGCCCTAATAAATAGTCTCTAACAAAACCACCAATAACGTAGCAATCGAGACCCAGTTCTTTGGCTGCGAGTGAAATCAACTCGAAAATTGGGTGCTGAAGTGCTTTTTTGTGATTTTGTCGTAACATTATCTAGGGTCGAATTATTTTAACCGAAGCATCATTTCCCAATTTAATGATAGAGGATGGTGATCCATTATTTTTATCGCGATGCAAAGCTACGGCATAGTCGACTCCTTTTAAAATACTTTTACCTATTTCCCCATAATTCTTAGGGGTGGGAGCCCCCGATATATTTGCAGATGTAGAAACCAAAGGTTTTCGAAATCTTGTGATTAGATACTGACAAAATTTATCGGTAGCAATACGAATGCCTAAGGTGTTATCGACGGCAATCAAGTTTTTCGCAACCCCTTTGGGATTGTCATAAATAATGGTCATCGGTTTTTCACTGTACTCAATGAGGTCAAAGGCAACTTCGGGAACTTTTTCAACATGTTTTTCGAGCATGGCTTCGTTACCTACCAGACATATAAGGGCCTTACTATCTTCCCTTTTCTTTAAGGCGTATACTCTTTGTACAGCATTCTCATTGGTAGCATCACAACCAATACCCCAAACTGTATCGGTAGGGTAGAGTATTAGCCCACCATCTTCGAGTACGGCAATGGCGTTTTTTATCTCGTTGAGCATTTCTTTCGATACACTTGCTTTCTTCATTTGTGTAATAGAATTATTTTACGCATTGATATCAATCTCAAAATATTTCGATACCGCAAGCCATTGTACCCTATTTTTATCCTCCCCGATATTCGTTTTTTTTAACGATTGTTTTTGGGATCCGATAATTGGAATTGGACTTTTTGGTCTTTTATCGACCAAGAACGAATCCGTTTCGTTTAAGAGTGTCATGGCCTTAAACCAAAGATCGTCCGCTTTTGGCGTGAGTTTGAGAAATAATTGGCTATTGGTGGTCTTGTTGTCTAAACTTTTTGGAGGATAGAGCACCCCACCGGCGCCAATAGGAATAACTGCCTTTTGATTGAAGACAGTGTGTTCTCCTTTAGACCATTGGGTATAAGGAAGTAACTCTCCATTGTCGTCATAGCGTATATATCTTGTTTGATTTGCAAGAACGGCACTCGAATTGTTAAGATGGGCCTGAAACAAAAGTTTTAACCAATCTTTGCGATATAGAAGATCATCATCACAAGTCACGATGATATCTGTCGGAAAGGCCATAAGGCTATGTACCAATTTTCGATGCGAACATTTCAATTCAGAATAGCGGATTTCAAAAATCGGTCCCACCAATTGCCTAAGTTTTCCAGGAATCGATTCTTTCAGATCATTATGAAGCCATAGAACAATTTTCTGGGGCATCACCTCTTGATCTAGCAAACTGCGGATGACTAAATGAAGGGTTTTTAAGCGAGATGGTATCGAGGTCAACGAAACTATTACCGGAATGGGTTTAGAATCTCCAACCTTAAGTTTAGTGGCCGGTAGACTAGATAATCTAAGGCTATGATAGATAGAAGAAGGAATTTCTTTTAGCTTCATTTTCGCTTACTTAAATCTTCTTTTTTTGGTTCGCTTATATGCGGGTACACTACCGCTCAAAGATAAATATTAGATAGAAACCTGAACTATCTACAAGAGTTTTATATTTTTACCCCTGACACAAAAAAAGACAATGGACTCTCCCGCGTTATCTATAATCGTCAGCACCTACAATTCGGAAGATTGGTTGCAAAAAGTCCTTTGGGGCTTTAATGTTCAGACTTTTACCGACTTTGAACTAGTAGTTGCGGATGACGGCTCAGGCCCGCTTACAAGATCATTGTTAGAGGAGATGCAGCAACAGCTAAGGTATCGTATTGTGCACGTTTGGCAAGAGGATGATGGATTTCAAAAATCCAGAATATTGAACAAAGCAGTTCTGGCATGTAGTGGGGAATATATTATCATGACCGATGGGGATTGTATCCCAAGGGCAGATTTTGTTGCAATCCACCATCATCATAAAAAGCCCGGTTATTTTATTAGTGGGGGGTATTACATGCTGCCTATGAACATTTCTCGGGCCATTACCAAAGAAGATATCGAGGAACAGCGCTGCTTTGATATCGGCTGGTTAAAAGAAAAGGGGTTGCCTAGAACCTTTAGAAACAACAAGTTGACCGCCAAAGGCTTAACTTCCAAAATGCTGAATGCCGTTACACCGACCAATGCAAGCTGGAACGGCCATAACGCCTCAGGTTGGAAAAAAGACATTCTAAATGTAAACGGTTTTGATGAGCGCATGCAATATGGTGGCCAAGACCGAGAACTAGGTGAACGCTTGTTTAATTCTGGAATCAAATCTAGACAATTGCGCTACAGTGCGATATGTCTACATTTGGATCATAAGCGAGGCTACAAAACACCGGAATCGATTGCTAAAAACCAGGCCATTCGAAAAGAAACCAGAACCCAAAAATTAGTTTGGTCAGACTATGGCATCGAAAAATAATCAGGTAGAGGGTTCTTCGTTTCTTAATTTTCGCAGTTCGCGATATTTTTCAAGGTCACCAAGGGCGTTGAGATAGCAGATTATTATTCCTTTTTTGCCATCAAGAAATCCAAGCCGCAGAAAATAATGATATACAAATTTCCAGGCGGGCTTTAAAAGAAGTGATGAATAGTTGAATTTGTCATTACGATTAATGGCTTCTTTTGCCTTAAATCTTCCGTAGTTCAACATTTTGTTCTTGTAGTCGTCAAAGTTTTTGTAGCAATAATGTAAGAGCTTTTCGTTGAGCGCGCCAGAGGTACCCTTAACTTCAAGAACTTCATGCACGAGTTTCTCTTCTGAGAATTTAACGCTATCCTTTAGGAAAAGGCGATGGTTTTTATCGGTCTGCCATCCACTATAATGTAACTTTTCGTCTTGAAACATAAATTGGCGATAGAACCAATAGGCTACATGTTCAGTTGGATTGTTGACTGTGTTCAAGATTTCCTTTTTTAGGTTGTCGGTAACTACTTCATCAGCGTCAACAAATAGTACCCAATCATGTGAAGCCTGTTTTAGTGCAAAGGATTTTTGTGCCGTATAGTTCTGAAATGAATGTTGAAGTGTTTTTATCCGAGAGCGATTGGTCAAATATTCGTAAGTGCCGTCACTACTATATGAATCCACAACGATAATTTCATCTGCAAAGGCAACAGAGTCGAGGCAACGTTCTATATATCCCATCTCATTGTAGGTAATTATAAGCGCCGAGATTTTTGAATTCAAATTCATGCCATGATAAATTGGGAGAAGCAGAAAGACAAAATTAAAACAAACTTCGGTTAAGTTTAGAATAGGATGCATAAATTGCGCCCTTAACAGTCGCTAATAGATTTTCAATTCAGACGTATGAACTATCTACTTATCATTCTTTTACTGGGAATCATTGGATTTTTTATCGGAAAGTTCATAAAACATAAGTCCCTTTATCCCTTTATGCCTTTTCGATATGACTTTAGAAAACGACGGGATACCTTTAAGAAAACGTTGGCCTTGCTCGATCGGATCCAAGCAAGGGTAATTATCGAAACGGGCACCTCTAGAGAGGGCCTGCATGGGGCAAAAAGTAATGGGGCGGCGACCATTGTATTTGGGAAATGGGCCAAATTGAACAACGCTTTTTTGCATTCGGTCGATATTAGTGAACAATCGGTTGCCGCTGCTCAGGCAGAAGTTGATAAACAAGGACTGCAAACCCATGTTCAAATTCACTTATCCGATTCTTTGGTATACTTGAACGATTTTAAGGAGCCGGTAGATTTTCTCTATTTGGATAGTTATGATTATAGCAAGGATATCGAAGTACAACAGAAAAGTCAAGAGCACCACTTGAAGGAGTTTATTGCCATTGAGGCGCATCTGCATGAAAACTCATTGGTGTTGATCGATGATTGCGATCTGCCAAACGGTGGAAAAGGTAAATTGGTAGTAGACTATATGCTGAAAAAAGATTGGAAATTGGTGATGAACGAATACCAAATACTACTTGCTCGAACCAATTTCACGGTCTAGGAATGCTGCAACTTGATTCTTAAAAAGAGCAGGCTTAAATAATTCGTACAATTCTACTGCATGCTGCTTTAACTCTTTTTTCGATTTATGCGTAAACTTTTCGGGTAAAAAATCAGATAAATGAACAGCCCTATTCTGAGTTTTTTCGTTGAACGTATGCCACGCTAATTTATTGATCCATGGGGAGTATATAGCGAAACTGGGCACGTCAAGAGCTTTGGCCATATTAACCGTGCCACCTTCGTTTCCGATAAGCGCATCACAATAGTGCAATAATGCTAAAAAATCGCGTAGAGAAGGTGCAAAAACATCAAACCTAATTTTCGCTTTGGAGTGTGCATTGCAAAGTTCGAAAAGTCTTTTGGCTTCAGCCTGCTGAGCTGGAATATAATTGAGCAAAAGAGTTGCCTCGCTTTGCTCGGATATTGTGTCGATTATCTCAGCCATGTATTTCAGAGGATAGGTTTTTGATGCGCTACTACCGAGGATGCCAAGCATGATCAAAGGATGGGATAGGTCTACACCCTTTTGTGTCAAAAATTTTTTGGCGCTCGCTAACTCTGATGTACTCAAATAAATTCGAGGGGATGCCGCTTGTCCTGGTTCTGTTTTGAGTAGCGGGGTTAAAAACGACATTCGGTTTTCTATAGCAAGACCCAATTTCGAATCTTCCTTTTTGGTGCCTGAAATGGTATGGGTATAGATAAAATTAGAATACCACTTGCGATGCGAAATTTTGATGGGGGCTTTCGAAAAAAGACTGATTAAATTACTTTCCAATTTCCCATAAATATCAATGACAACATCATACTTTTCCTTGGCAATCGCTTTTAGGAATCTATAAAACCTTGGTTTGCTATTTTGTACATCCGTATCAAAAAGAACGATTTTATCTATGAATGGATTGTTTTGAACAACCGCGAGGGTATGTTCGTAAATAAGATAATGAAGTTCGCTTTGGGGATAATGTTTCTTGAGTACTTCGCAAAGCAACGAGCTCACTAGAACATCCCCAATCATTTTTTGCTGAACAAGCAATATTTTCATGTGCTAAATATAGCACAAAGAATTGGGTAAGAATTGTTGATAAGGGCAGTGCTTATTAGTTGCCTGATTGTCGAACAGGTGATAGATTCGGCACTTTTTGTTCTTGCTCCAATCGCTTCAGTTCGCGATAACGTTCCCAGTCTCCCAGAGCATTAAGGTAGCAAACCGCTATACCTTTGGTGCCATCCAAAATACCCAGACGAACTATATAATTATAGCTAAAGGTAAAAGTGGGTTTCAGCAGTAACTTGGCTAAACTGAATCGCTTCTTTCTTTGAAAAGCCTCTTTGGCCTTAAGACGCCCATAAAGCAACATTTTTTGCTTGTAGTTGGCAAAATCACGATAACAGAAATGAGTGAGTTTTGAGTCAAGGATTCCAGATGTTCCATCGACTTCTAGCGTCTCATGAACGATGCGTTTTTCAGAAAACCGAACCTTACTCTTTCTAAAAAGGCGATAATTCTTATCGGTCTGCCATCCACTAAAATGCAATCGTTTTTGTTGGAACATGAATTTTCTTCTAAACCAATATGCTGCATGTTCGGTCGTGCCGTTTACAGTCTCGAGGATTTCTTTCTTGAGCATGGCCGGTACAACCTCATCGGCATCGACAAAAAGTACCCAATCATTTGAGGCCAGGGAAAGTGTATAGGCCTTCTGAGCGGTGTAATTTTTAAACGGGTGTTGAATCACATTGACTTTTGGGTGCGCTAAAAGATATTCGTACGTACCATCGGTACTATACGAATCCACTACAATTATCTCATCGGCGAAATCGATCGATTTTAGGCAATTTTCGATGTAACCAATTTCGTTGAAAGTGATAATAAGTGCCGATATTTTCGCGCGTCGAAGTTCCATAGCAATATGCGTGTAGGTTGTTCATTTAGGAGTGGTCTTCTATAAGAACTTCGAAAAACTGAAAATAGTATGTTTTGCTATAAAATTCTTACAAATTAAACAGCTACGTTATGTTCCCTCAAGGCATCGTTCAAAGAAGTTTTTTTGTTGGTACTCTCTTTTCTAGTACCGATGATCAATGCGCAGGGTACTTGAAATTCGCCCGCCGGAAACTTCTTGGTGTAGCTCCCTGGTATAACAACCGAACGTGCGGGAACCCTACCTTTGAGCTCGATAGGTTCATTTCCCGTAACGTCTATAATTTTAGTAGAGGCGGTCAGAACAACATTAGCGCCTAAAACAGCTTCTTGTTCTACGCGAACACCTTCTACAACAATACATCTCGACCCGATAAAGGCATTGTCCTCAATGATCACCGGGGCGGCTTGCAACGGTTCTAGAACACCACCAATACCTACCCCACCACTCAGGTGTACATTCTTGCCTATTTGCGCACAACTCCCTACTGTGGCCCAAGTATCAACCATGGTGCCCTCATCTACATAAGCTCCGATATTTACATAACTGGGCATCAAAATGGTCCCTGAAGAGATGAAAGCACCGTGCCTTGCAACCGCGTGGGGTACCACTCGTATGCCCTTTTCGGCATAGCCTCTTTTTAACGGAATTTTGTCATGATATTCAAATATTCCCGCTTCCAAGGTCTCCATTTTTTGAATTGGAAAATACATGACAACCCCTTTTTTTACCCATTCGTTAATGTGCCAGCCAGTAGCTGTTGGTTCTGCACAGCGCAAGTCTCCAATGTCTAAAAGGTCAATGACTTTTCGAATTGCATCTTGGGTCCCCTGTTCTTGCAATAGCGCTCTATTTTCCCAAGCTTTTTCAATAGTCTGTTGTAATGCCGTCATGTGCTAATTTTATATTTTTTGTAAAGATAAGTTGCGCAAGATGATTTCGGCTTTCAATTTTACAGTTATAACAATTTATGGGTTATTTTTGCCAAAAAAAGTTGAGTAGGATCTTGGCCTTGGATTTTGGAAGAAAACGAACTGGCATAGCGGTCACTGATGAGTTGCAGCTGATTGCGTCTGGTCTTATTACTGTCGAAACACAAAAATTGGTCAGTTTTCTGAATGACTATTTGAGAAATGAACGGGTATCCTGTATTGTAATTGGAGAACCTAAACAAATGAATAACACCCCATCAGAGTCTGAGGCGATGATACAACCCTTAATCAGTAGACTTCATAAACTTTTTCCCGATATACAGATTGCACGCCAAGACGAACGCTTCACCTCAAAAATGGCTGTGCAGGCCATGATCGATGGCGGAGTTAAAAAAAGTAAGAGACGAAACAAGGCCTTGGTAGATGAAATTAGCGCAACCCTAATTTTGCAGGCTTATCTAAATAGATTGTAATGATATTACCGATTGTGGCATACGGTGACCCAGTGCTTCGTAAAAAGGCTACTGATATTGAAAAGGACCATCCCAAGCTAAATGAATTGCTTGAAAATATGTGGGAGACCATGTACAAAGCCAGCGGGGTAGGCTTGGCAGCCCCGCAGATAGGACTTCCAATTCGTGTTTTCTTGGTTGATACGACCCCTTTCTCCGATGATGAAAGTAGGTCTGAAGAAGAGCAAAACGAACTTAATGGTTTTAAAAAAGTGTTCATTAATGCGCAGCTAACAGAAGAAAGTGGAGAGGAGTGGGCATTTAATGAAGGTTGCTTAAGTATACCTGATGTCCGAGAGGATGTAAAAAGAAAAGATACCATTAAAATTACGTATTTAGATGAACATTTTAAGTCTCATACCGAAACTTATGATGGTCTGTTAGCAAGGGTAATACAGCATGAATATGATCATATTGAAGGCATTCTATTTACAGATAAGCTATCGACCTTGAAAAAAAGACTGCTAAAAGGAAGATTGAAAAATATATCGCAAGGAAAAATTTTGGTCGATTATCGCATGCGCTTTCCTGATAAGAAAAAAGTCAGATAGGTAGATTGATATTAAAGGAAAATTGTAATCTTTGCATCCGCAATTTGGAAATGAATTAATTCATATATGAGTTTAGAAAAAATATTGGCCATAGCAGGCAAACCCGGACTGTTTAGGTTGCTAACACAGACCAGAACTGGCTTCGTGGCCGAATCATTGTTAGACGGAAAGAAACTTACCGTAGGAATGCAGAGCAATGTGAGCGTGCTTTCTGAAATCGCAATCTATACGCTCTCTGAAGAAATTCCGCTACGACAGGTTTTTTTGAATATTCAGGTCAAGGAAAAAGGCGGAAAAACAAGTATTGGTCATAAGGAAGAAAAATTAAAACTAGAGGAGTATTTCTTCGAGGTGTTGCCAGATTATGATGAGGACCGCGTATATCCTAGCGATATCAAAAAGGTGATTCAGTGGTATAATATACTGCATGAAGAGGGAATTACCGATTTTTCGGAAGACGGTGAAGCCACTGACTCCGAGGAATAGAAATTTCAATAAAACTTTATCTGTAAAGCCTGTTCGTTTGAACAGGTTTTTTGTTTTTATTCAATCTTTTTGAAGCAAACAAATGGTTATATTTAGGCGATTAATTAAAACCAACTGTTCAATGCGAAATTCAACTATATTCAGGCTCGCCGTTTGCCTTACCTTGTTTGCCAACTTCTCTGGGAAAGCTCAGGAAACCAAAAAGGATTCTACGAAAAAAGCAACAAAAGAACTTCCCTTAGAACCCGAACGCAACATAGCATTTACCACAGACACCGGAACATGGATTTCTTTAGATGTAAGTCCGGATGGGAAGACCATCGTTTTTGATCTAATGGGAGATATTTATACCATTCCAATTTCAGGCGGCAATGCAACCCAGATTACAAAAGGCATTCAATACGACGTGCACCCTAGATATAGCCCTGATGGCAAATCGCTGGTCTACATATCCGATAAAAGTGGTTCGGATAATATTTGGACGATGGACCTTGATTCTAAAGAGGACAAACAAATCACCAAGGATAAGAAGCACAATTTCTTTTCCGCGGAATGGACACCAGACGGAGAATATCTTGTTGGTGTTAAGGGGAGGCGTAATATCAAACCGCATATCTATCACAAGGATGGAGGTTCTGGAAGTCAGTTGGTCAGTGAACCGAAAAATATCAAATTGATCGATCCGGCCTTTGGATCGGATGGAAAATTGCTGTATTTCTCTCAGCGCAGGGGTTCTTGGAACTATAATGCTAGCTTACCGCAATATCAGATCGGTACCTACGATATGGAAGATGGGGATATGGCCGTTATTACCTCCCGATATGGCTCGGCCTTTACCCCAACCTTGTCCAAGGATGGTAATTGGATGGTGTATGGCACCCGATTCGAAGCGGAAACCGGTTTGGTACTGCGCAATTTGAAAACTGGAAAAGAACGTTGGTTGGCATATCCTGTTCAAAGAGACGAACAAGAATCAATTGCCCCTTTGGGCGTGTTACCAGCAATGTCCTTTACTCCAGATAGTCAGAATTTGGTGGTTTCTTACGGAGGTAAAATCTATAGCATTTCCGTAACAGGCAATATGGTCACAGAAATTCCATTTTCCGTAAATGTGAATCTAGAGCTAGGTCCACAGCTTAAGTTCAAATATCCTATTGAAGATAAGAAAGAAGGCTTTGTAACACAGATTAGGGATGCTAAGCCTTCCCCTGACGGAAAGCAGTTGGCCTTTACTGCTTTGAACAGATTATACATAATGAACCTGCCAAACGGTACACCTAAAAGATTAACCAAGAACGATTTCACCGAAGCGCAACCTGCATGGTCACCCAATGGCGATCAATTAGTCTATACTACCTGGAAAAGAGGAGGAGGACATCTCTATAAGATTAACGTAAATGGTAGGCCTAAACCGGTACAACTTACTAAATCACCGGGTATTTACACCAACCCGGCATGGTCGTATAAAAGCGATCGAATTGTTTTTCACAGAGGTGCGGCCCAAACGTATGACGACGCAATCGATCCGTTTTCTAGAGGCGCCCAAGCTGATTTGGTATGGATATCGTCAAATGGTGGAGTAATCAAACTAATTGACAAATCCAAGGGTAGGTCTATGCCACATTTTACCAAGGTAGATGATCGCATATATCTAAGTCATAATGCCAATGGCCTGGTATCTATTCGGTGGGATGGGTCAGATGAAAAACAACACCTCAAATTGACCGGGATAGAAACTTTTGGCTCACAAGACGTATTTGGTAAAGACCATGATACCGATATGGGTACATTACCTTCAGCTTTACCGACTGCGGAGGAGGGTTGGCGTGAAAATAAAAAGGCTTCAAAACCTACTGAAATACACATTTCACCCGACGGCAAAACTGCTTTAGCATTAATAAACAATGATGTGTATACCGTTACCATTCCACGCTACGGTAAAACACCGAGCATTTCATTGGCAAAGGCAGATAATGCTGCTTTTCCAGCTATGAAACTCACGATCATCGGGGGAGAATTTCCTGTGTGGTCCTCTGATAGCAAGAAGGTACACTGGTCTTTGGGAGCGAGTCATTTTCGGTATGATTTGACGGCTGGCAAGAAGTTCAAGGATAGTTTGGTTCAAGCGAAGAAGAAAGAAAAGGAACTTAAGGATAAAGAAAAAAAGACCGATTCTACCAAAGTGGACGAAAAAGGCAAAAAGGATAAAAAAGACCCAGAGTTTAAAGCAGAGGAGTTTAAGATAAGAATCTCATATAGTAAGGATATCCCGCAAGGACATGTGCTGCTGAAAGGCGGTCGTATCCTAACCATGAAGGGGGAGGACGTTATCGAAACAGGAGATATCCTTATTGAAAACAATCGCATTAAAGCCATAGGAGCAACTGGTACCTTAACTGTTCCCGCTAATACAGAAATAATAGATGTATCCGGGAAGACGCTGACGCCAGGTTTCATTGATACACACGCACATATGTGGCCAAATTGGGGGGTGCATAAAAATCAGGTTTGGATGTATTCTGCAAATCTTGCCTATGGAGTGACCACAACAAGAGATCCGCAGACCGGAACGACCGACGTGCTGACGTATGCAGATATGGTAGAAGCAGGTATGCTGCATGGCCCCAGGGTTTACAGTACAGGTCCTGGTGTCGGTTTTTGGAAGTATCAGATAGAAAGTCTTGACCACGCCAAAGAGGTGCTGAAGCAATACAGTGAATATTATAATACCAAGAGTATAAAAATGTACTTGGTTGGCAATAGGCAGCAACGTCAATGGGTAATTATGGCGTCCAAAGAACTGAAATTGATGCCGACGACCGAAGGTGGACTTGATTTCAAATTAAATATGACCCAACTACTCGATGGGTACCCTGGACATGAACATTCCTTACCTATTTATCCGTTGTACAATGATGTAGTAAAAACAATTGCAGATTCAAAAATGGCCGTTACGCCTACCTTGTTGGTTTCGTACGGCGGGCCTTGGGCCGAGAATTACTATTATTCTAGAGAAGATGTATGGGGAGATGAAAAGATTCAATATTTCACCCCGTATAAAGAACTGGCACAAAAATCGAGAAGAAGGCCTGGCTGGTTTATGGACGATGAACATGTCTTTAAAAAACATGCTGTATTTATGAAAGATTTGGTCGAGGCCGGTGGCTTGGCCGGGGTAGGTAGTCACGGGCAATTGCAAGGTCTTGGATTTCATTGGGAACTTTGGTCTGTGGCCAGTGGCGGCATGAGAAACCATGATGCCCTAAAGGTAGCTACCACCTTGGGTGCGGAAGCATTGGGCTTGGATGGCGACCTAGGCAGCCTGGAGGTGGGCAAGTTGGCCGATATTTTGATCATGGATAAAAATCCTTTGGATGATATCAGAAATACCAATACGTTGACCCATGTCCTCAAAAACGGCAGGGTATACGATGCCAGCACTTTAGATGAGGTGTGGCCAACGGCCAAGAAAGCGGAAACTTTTCATTGGCAAACCAAAAAACCTACCGGTCTACCGGGAATAAAGAAATAGGCATATAGCTTTAGTCCTTATCGATTTCCTTATAGCTATACTTGCTCGTTTTCCAGTCGATCAAGGGTGAAGGATAGTATTTGACATCCATACGGTCTAGAAACGGTGCTTGGTTCGCCAAGCGAACCTTATAGTTTTCCCAATCCCTGTTTTCTTGGGTTGTCCAGCTTAGTTCAGAATATCCGATAGCCCTTGGAAATGCCAAGTATTCAAGTTCGTCGATGTTACTTATGGTTTCAGACCATAATGGGGCCTCTACACCTAATATGTTCTTGATAGGTATGCCTTCATAAGACTCGGGATTCCAATTATAGGCCGTATCCGTCGGAATATAGGCCGCCCAATGCAGGCCATGTTTGGATAGGGTGTCATATTGCATATCCAAATAGGCTTTTTTTGCCGGTGACATGATTATCTTCATTCCTTTTTTTACCGCGCTCATGGCATTTTTTTTGCTATTCCAGAAATGTGAAATGGAAGAAGAATCTAAATTGCCCTGGCCGATTTCGTCCCAACCGACCATGCGCTTCCCATATTTTTGAACTATTTTTTCGACCCGTTCCACAAAATAGATATAATCATTCTTTTTGGTCACATGGCTTTCATCCCCTCCAATATGAAAATATGGCCCCGGTGACAGCGCTGAAATTTCGCGAACTACATCATCAATAAAGTCATAAACGGTGTCTTTTCGGGTATCAAATGTGCTAAAGCCTACACGCATACCTTCATACAATTTTGGAGTCTTACCATTGCCATTCAGAAAGGGGTAAGATACTGATGCAGCATTGGTATGTCCGGGCATGTCTATTTCAGGTACGATGGTAATATGATGCTTTGCTGCATAAGCAACTAATTCTTTATAGTCTTCTTGAGTATAGTAGCCACCTGCTTCGCCACCAACTTCGGTGCTGCCACCTATTTCAGTCAGTTTTGGCCACGATTTGATTTCTATTCGCCAACCTTGATCGTCCGACAGGTGAAAATGCAGTACGTTGTATTTATAGTAGGCTAGTATATCAATGAATTTCTTTACTTCGTCCACATCAAAAAAATGACGTGCCACATCTAACATAGCACCGCGATACTCAAATTGTGGACGATCTATTATTTTCCCGGTTGGGATTGTGAATACAGGATATTCTGCCAAGGTATCATTACTATTTTCCGAAATAATTTGGCGAAGGGTCTGAATACCTCGAAAGGCACCGGCAGCACTGTTAGAATTTAATATGACCGAATCGGGGGTAATGTAAAGTTGATAGGATTCCGGGGCTTTCAATTCAAGACTGTCAGACTGGTTAATAAAAATAACACCTTCCATATTGGGAATTTCGTCAATATTCACAGGAATATCCAATTGGGTTTTACCCTTTATTTTTTCCGAAAGAAATTGTCCTATTTCAGGAAATCCTTCAGCAGTAGAGGTATAAATGGCAGAAAACCCATCCAAAGCGAAACCACCCTCTGTAGGTATGACTTTCACCGGTTTCGGAATCATGTTCTCCGCTGCCAAATCGGTCTTGGGAAAATTAAGGACTCGTTTTTCCTTTTTTTGTGTGCAGGCAAAAACGGCCATGCACACTAGACATACAGCAAGGCTTCGGATTACTACTTTTGAAATCATGTTCTCAGGTTTAGGCGTTAATTTTCAATATGATTTTTCAGGGTGTTGTACCAAATTTGATAGCCTTTGGCATTCATATGCAGGCCATCGGAAATAAAAATATCCTTGTTTACTTTATTTCCAACGAGCATTGGGGACCAAACATCTGCATAACTAATGCGAGAATCCGATCTGCTTAGCTTTATGAATTTACGATTAAGGCGTTTATATTTTCTCTTTAGATGCCAACGAGATATGCTTGGTTTTGCGGCAATTAGCACGATCTTAGTCGCTGGTCTTTTAGCCCAAATATCAGCAATGATCAATTGTATATCATGAATAATGCGTTTGGGTTTTTTCTTGGAATTGATGTCATTATCACCTTCATAGATACATACTTTGTTTGGATTAAAACGATGTATTAATT
Source organism: uncultured Flavobacteriaceae bacterium (assembly GCA_938017825.1). Taxonomy (GTDB): domain Bacteria; phylum Bacteroidota; class Bacteroidia; order Flavobacteriales; family Flavobacteriaceae; genus Pelagihabitans. The sequence continues at coordinate 23,883 of CALIJE010000015.1, read as the reverse complement.
CATCGGCATAGGCGAGTAGGTCGGAGGCTTCGGAACCGCCGAAACCCGAATTCACGATTTGCTGTTGTGGAAAGCTACTTTCCAAAGAACCCCACATGCGTATACTAGAACTACCTGTAAACACAATGGTCTCTTTGCTAGCGTCCCAAATGGTATCATATTTTTGTTGAATAGCAGTTACCTCCTCGTCAAATCGTAACGGATCTTGGGCAAAACCGAAAAGTGAAATAGAAAGAACAAAAATTAGGGTTAGTCTCATCTTAATTTTCTACTTGAGCGACGGTCAAACCTTCTGCAACGGCCCAATCATGAAAGCGCTGTATCCAATTATCGCTCGGAAGGCCTTGTTTTTTCATTCCAAATCCGTGCCCTCCTTTTGAAAACATTTGCAGTGCTGTTGGCTTGCTGGCCTTGAGCCATGAAGAATAAAGTGCTACGCTCCCGGCCGCCAAATCTAAAGGATCATCGGTAGCACATACTACCATCATTGGTGGAGCATTCTCAGGTACTTCTTGTACGGGATAAACACTGGTCCAAGGGTATACCGGGACGATAAAATCGGGTCGGTTGGTTTCAGAATAATTATAGGCGACCCCCATGGTAACTGCACCTCCAGCAGAGAAACCCATGAAACCTATTTTGTCTGAAGCGATTCCAAAATCTTCGGCATTTTCACGAACATAGGAGATAGCGGAAAGTGCATCAGCGATAGAAAGAGGCATTACTGGAGCTACACGTTCGGCTATGCGCTCAGGATTCGTCATTGCATCATCGGTTATTTCCTGCACCCCATCTTCTCCTGTAGGGACCAGTCTATATTTCAGGACAAAAGCCGTAATGCCTTTTTCTGCCAACCATTTTGCTACAGCCGTGCCTTCACTTTCTATACTTAGTGCATAAAGTCCGCCTCCCGGGGCTACAATGACAGCGGTGCCATTGGGCTTTTCAGGTCTGAACACTTCCATGCTGGGTACAGAAACATTGGTCACAACCGGATTGTTCCAAATTTTCGAAAAATATGACTTTTCACCCCCTTCCCACTTCGTAACGGTAGATTTGGAATGGGGCACATCAATAATTTCTTGTGATAAGCCAACAGTAAAGGCCAGGAGGCTTATGCTTAGTATAAGTGATTTTTTCATTTTTATTAGATTTTACGTGCTTTCAAATTCCTATTTGCATGTATGCCACTGCAGCCAAAAGTCCACCGGCAATAGGTCCTAGAACAGGAATCCAGGCATAGTACCAATGACTGCTTCCTTTTTGTTTTATGGGTAAAATGGCGTGCATAATGCGCGGACCTAAATCTCTCGCAGGATTGATTGCATATCCGGTTGGGCCGCCAAGACTTATTCCAATCGCAAGAACTAAGAGGGCTACGGGTAGTGCATCCAAAGAGCCTAATGAAATGGTCTCATCACCCATGGTACCGCCAGCAATATAGAAAATGGCCAGTACAAAGGCGAAGGTGGCGATAAGTTCGGTAACAAAATTCCATAACGGACTTCTTATGGCAGGAGTGTTCGCGAATGTATTTAGAATGCCTTCTTGATTTTCGGTGATTTCGTATTGTTTTTTGTAAGTGAGCCAAACTAAGGTCGTCCCAATCATTGCACCTAAAAATTGAGCTAGAAGATAACCCGGAACCAGATTCCATTCAAATTTGCCTGCAGTGGCAAACCCTAATGTTACGGCAGGGTTCAAATGTGCACCACTCTGATCTGCAGAGACAAAGACTCCCACAAAAACCGCTACCCCCCAACCTATGGTGATTCCCACCCAACCTGCATCCGAGCCCTTGGTGCCTTTGAGCACAACATTGGCTACAATGCCGTTACCCAATAATATTAGCATAGCCGTACCAATAAATTCAAAAAGATAAGCTGTCATTTAGGAATATGATTTAATGGGTTTAAGAAAAGTGAAAAACGTTCACACAAGATAATTACTTTTAGAGTATTTCGAATATAAAGTCAACATTTCTCCTAAAATTGTTGGATCAATAAATTGGAAGAGCCTATTCTTTCTTGATTGAATATCTTTTTTTCCTAAAAATCGATGTATTTTTAGTTCATAACCAACCACCTGCCAATGTCTATTCATAGCATACGGAACGTTTTTCTTTTCTACTTTTGTTTTTCCTTTTTCATCTTTGCCCAAGATAAGGTCAATACGGCCGATTTAAAAGAACGCCCTATAGCCCGAGCTGAGTCGTTAATTAATACTCCAGTCGTTGATGGAGAGGTTTTGAACGATGAAATTTGGCAGGCAATCAAACCCTTTGGAAATCTTAGTCAAACCCAACCAAATTTTGGAAGGGCCGCTACCGAAAAAACAGAAATACGAATTGCCTACACCGATGAAACATTCTATGTGGCCGTTGTTTGTTATGATTCTCGGCCTAATGATCTAGTGGTTTCAGATGCGAGACGTGATGCCAATTTAGATAATACCGATGCCTTTCTCTTTATTCTGGATACCTATAAGGATGGTCAAAACGGATTCATATTTGGTACCAATTCTCTAGGCGTCGAGTATGATGCCCAGGTAGATAATGAAGGGCAGGGAAATTTTAATGCGAATCGACAACAGGGTGGCACCATAGGCGGTTTTAATTTGAATTGGGATGGTTCGTGGACCGTTGAGACCCAAGTTGGCGACTATGGTTGGAGTGCCGAGTTTGCCATTCCCTTACGTACACTTCGCTTCCAAGGAGGAAAAGATTGGGGACTCAATTTTAGAAGGAATATTAGAAAGACCAATGAAATTGTGTATTGGGCAGAAATGCCCGTCGTTTTTGATTTAAATAGGCTTTCACTTGCAGGTACACTTACTGGTTTAAATTTACGAAGCCCAGGAAACCTTAAAGTAATCCCCTATGTGCTGGGTCAAGTTGCCAAAGATTTTACCGTAACCGATCCAGACACCAAATTTACGCCCGAAGTGGGGGGCGATATAAAGTACAGTATTACCCCTAGTCTTACATTAGACTTAACATATAATACAGACTTCGCCCAAGTTGAGGTTGACGAGCAACAGGTAAACCTTGATCGTTTTAATTTATTTTTTCCTGAGAAAAGACCTTTTTTTTTAGAGAATGCCGGTCTCTTTAGTGTAGGAAGTCCGGGAGAAGTAGACTTATTTTTTAGTCGTCGCATCGGCATAGGCGATAATGGAAATATCGTACCTATAATTGGTGGCGCTCGCCTATCGGGAAAACTGAACCGTACCAATGTGGGTTTATTGAGTATGTGGACCGAAGACGTGCAGGAAAAAGGAATTGAGGAGAATAATTTTACGTTGGCGCGCGTCAACCATGAGTTCAAAGGCCGCACCGCTTTGGGTGCTGTTTTCATAAATCGCCAAGGCTTACAGTCTAATGATAATTTTAACCGCACTTTTGCGCTCGATGGAAAACTTGGTTTGGGAAAAAAGGCCAGAATGTCAGGATTTTATGCACAAACCAAAGATCCAAATGATACGATTAATGCACATTCATTTAAGTTTCAAACAGACTATAAATGGAATGGTTGGGAAATGAGGGCCGCATATACCGAGGTAGGGCAGGGTTTTAATCCCGAAGTAGGATTTTTACTCCGGTCGGCCTTTCGAAAACCCGAAGGGTTGATATTATATCACTTACGACCGAAAGATCCGAATTCGAAAATTTTAGAATATCGCCCCCATATTTCGTATCGGGGATATTGGAATTTCGATGGCTTTCAAGAAACGGGATTTCTGCATATAGACAATCATTTTGAATGGAAAAGCGGGCTTGAATTGCATACTGGCGTCAACATAACGACCGAAGGCGTGGTAAACGCTTTCGATATTTCCCGTGGAAAGAATATTCTAGTAGAACCGGGGGTGTATAGGCACGCCGAGTCGCAACTTATTTTTTTTACCAACCAAAGCAACCCTTTTTCTGTTAGCACCCGCTCCGTGATCGGTGGATCTTTTGGAGGTACACGTTTTATTGAGAGCATAACTGGTCGCTTTCGCCTAGGGGATAAATTCAACTCTGAACTGACATTTTTGTATAATAATTTCCAACTGCCCAACGGCAATTTTACGGCCAATATTCTTCGTACTCAGCTGTCGTACGCGTTTAAGCCAAATATTTATTTACAAGGATTGGTGCAGCACAATACCACGAATAAACTTTGGGCTGCCAATATTCGTTTTGGGTGGTTGCAACAGGCCAATACCGGACTCTTCGTCGTATGGAATTATAACCTGCAAGATGGCGACCCACTCAACAATAGCTTCATAGTCAAATACAGCAGAATATTCGACTTGGTCAGATAGAAAAGAATTGCAAACAATATTACATCCTAGGTTCGAATTCCGGACAATCGAGTCGAATTTCTTTGCGATGCAGTTTTTTCTTCAAGAGATTGCAATAGTCACTATCCTTGTTTTTTTGATAAAAAGTACAACCAAAACAGGTGCGTTGAACGCTTAAAATTCCGTTGCGGTTTAGTTTATAAATCAATTGACTTAACGTACCGAAAAGGCTTTCTAGTTCGGTCGGTGAAAATCCCCCAAGTTGTTTTTGTAACGGAGCTGAAAAATCATTGGTCTGGGAAACCATTGCAGTGCCTTTTTTTGATAGCGAAATTAGATAACTTCGATTATCGGACGTCGAAAAATCCTTATTGATCAGACCTTTCTGGTCGAGTGCTTTGATGGCATCACTAATAGTAGGTTTGGTAAGGTTGAATTCTTTGGCGAGATGACTCACATTGCATAAATCTTGTCTATGAAACGCTACAAAAATTAGAATTTGAATCTGTATGGGGCTTAAACCGACCAATTTCGCTTTTTCCCATAGCAGTATTTTGAATACTTCGGAAACACGCTCTAATCCTACGACGATTTTGCTCGAAATATCCTTTTCTTGTTGCGCTGGGTTAAATGTACTTTCCTTCATAAAAAAAGCCCGTCAAAGTTTATTTGACAGGCAAAGTTAGCAATCCTAATTAAATTAGGTGCAGTTTTCAATTTCGATAATGGCGTAACCTGTTTTTTTAATGGCCAATAGTGTTTCCTCCGATGCTTGCTCTACATGACATAGTTTACATTCTTTGGCCGTTAATTCTTTTGTCATAAATGGCTTCGTTTTTAGATAATCTTTACCATAGTCGAATACTATTTGTTCGTTGATGATTTCTTTCGGCACAAGAATATCAAAGTGCATGGTACCGCCATCTTTTCTTTCTACATAGGTATCCCAAACTGAAATTTTCATCTTATTGATTTACGACCCTAAAGGGTAAGGATAAATCGCCACTGGCCACACTATAGACTTCGTAAACCCCTAGCATAGGAAGGTTGTCCTTACTTGTATTTACTTTCATAAAGGCAGTTACAGCGTCGAAGCTAAAATCTGTTTTGTGGTTCATGCGATAGTCGGGAACAATAACTTTTATAGTGTTTTCTTGGGTCGTTACGGCATAACCGGGAGAATCCATATACATTGGCATGCCAGGGTTGGTCGGAGGCAAGACTACCGTATGGTCGGCTTTCTTGAATTGTTTAACCGAAAGGCCGCCGGCAACTCGCTTGTCTTCATGAAGCACAACCCAATGTGGGTGCCAAATAATGCCATCATTATCAAAATTCTGGTCACTATTCTCATCCCATAGGGGCGTGTCGTCAAAGTCTGGATGTGAGGTAAGCGCTAGGGCAACAATTCCCTCAATTTCGCTAAAGCCAACGTCTGTTGATTTTAAGCTTGTTGGAAAAACATAGACTAACACCGGTGCGCCGTCTAGTTGGCCGACTTTTTTTGGGGTAGTTTTTCCTGCCGATCCAAGTACCTCGATTTCCCAAACTGAAATGGCTAAATCGGAATGATGGGTAATTGCTACTTTATTTATTTTAAAGTTGTCGTTTTCATAACCACTGTCCTGAGCGCAAGACAAAGCGGTGCTTAATAGAATTGTTGTTACTAGAAATAAGTGTACTGTTTTCATGTTGAATGTTTTTAAAGAAGTCAGGATTCCATTTAAATTAGGAATCCTAACTATGTGAATTAAAAAAATTAGCCTATGACATCGGCCATGGAAGCCCCGAAGTTGATATGCAAGGTGTTGCCATTTGGGGTGACCAAGGCTGGCACCGACTTTACCCCGGCTCTTTCTGCTTCGGTGATTCGTGTTCTATCCTTGCCAAGGTGAACGACCTCAACATTATCTGAACCTATTAAATTTAGAATGTCATGTTCGGCACTGACACAAACCGGACATCCGGCGTGATAAAAGATTGATGTACTCATTTGAAATGTATTTCGTTGATGCACTATTGCAATACAAATATAGTAAGGAATCCTAACTATACAAATTTTGATTTGTTTTTTTTGAGCTAACGCAAAGTATTTCGTCAGTTTTCGAATGAAAGCATCAACGTCTTATCTTGACAACAATAATTAAATTTGTATCATTATTCGATTGGCCTTAAGACTCTTACAATGGCCAGGACCGAAAATAGGGCGAATCATTTGGGCGACTTCGCTAGGCGAGGATATTGGTTTGCCTAAGTCCGATAGTTTGGAAACCTGAAAAACACCTCAACTTCGTACTTTTACAAAAATGCAATAATGAACGCTAGAAAAGACCAGCTCCAAGCCTTTGATCGCCTACTCACCATAATGGATGAGCTTAGGGCGCAATGTCCTTGGGACAAGAAACAGACCATGCAATCCCTTAGGCATCTAACGATCGAGGAAACCTATGAATTGGGCGATGCGATTCTCGATGATAATCTTTCCGAGGTCAAAAAAGAACTTGGGGATGTATTGTTACATATTGTATTCTATGCCAAAATTGGAAGCGAGACAAATGATTTCGATATCGCGGATGTTTGTAACGACATATGTGAGAAACTCATTAATCGACACCCCCATATTTATGGGAATGTATCGGTGCAAGATGAGGAAGACGTAAAACGCAACTGGGAGAGCATTAAATTGCAAGAGGGTAAAAAGAGCGTTTTAGAAGGGGTTCCCAATAGCTTACCGGCCTTGGTTAAAGCAAATCGAATTCAAGATAAAGTGTCAGGGGTTGGGTTCGATTGGGAAAGGCCCGAACAAGTTTGGGAGAAGGTAACCGAAGAGCTCGAGGAGTTTCAAGAAGAAGTGCAACATGGTGATAAAGCGAAGATGGAGGAGGAGTACGGAGATGTCTTGTTTTCAATGGTCAACTATGCCCGCTTTTTGGACATTAACCCAGAAAACGCTTTGGAACGTACCAACAAAAAGTTCATGAAACGCTTTCAATACTTGGAGAAAAAAGCAAAGAGCTTGGGGAAATCTTTAAAGGAAATGACCTTAGATGAGATGAACATCTACTGGGAACAAGCAAAAAGTATATAATCGCTTTTTGGATTAGTACTAAAAGTGCAAAGTTGAAATCAGCTTCTCCAATATGAGCTGTTATTCACTTTTGGGTACAAAAGCCAATGCTACACCATTGATACAATGTCTTTTGCCGGTTGGCTCCGGACCATCATCGAAAACGTGCCCTAAATGACCTCCACAAGTTGCACAGTGTTCTTCGGTGCGCTTATAACCCACTTTATAGTCAACATCATACGCTACATTACCACTTATTTCCTCATAGAAGCTTGGCCAACCCGTACCCGATTTAAATTTGGTTTCACTTTTGAACAAAGGAGTGCCGCAGCCGGCACAAACATAAGTTCCTTCCGCTGTGTTTTCCAATAACTCACTGGTAAAGGGTGTTTCGGTAGCTGCTTGTCGCAAGACATAGTAGGCGTCGGCTGATAATTGTTTCTGCCATTCGGCATCCGATTTTACGACTGCGAACTCGGTCTTGGTTTTGGTATCTGTTGGTACCGTCGTTTCTTTTTTCTGCGCATTGCCCTTGCAACCTGCTAAGAGAACCACCAATACTAGTGCTATTTTCTTCATCATATCTTCTATTTTTTACTGGGTCGACATTGAAATCGGTTCCTTTCAAAGTTATCGCATTTTGTGGAAAAGAAAAACCCTGTGTCCTAATTGGGAAACAGGGTTTCTTAGTTGTTCAAACCGCAGGCTAATTCAATATTACTTTCTGAACATCTTTTTCTTCAACACCCAGCAACTGCATTACGGCATCTATATTTGAGCGATCAAACTTTCCTCCTGAAGCGGCCTCGGCCGGAAGCACAGCAATACGAAATATTTGATTGTCAGTATCTCCTGCTGGCAAAGTGCCTAAATCAAAATCAGCTTCAAGAAATATATTCACGTCTAAAAAGGTGTGATCGTAATTGTATTGTAATAGTCCTTGGTCCAAGATTCTGGTCTGTGGCATCAATCTCCATATATCTACCGCCTCACCATTGCTATCCTCTGTTTGGTCCCATAGTAAGTAGACCAAAACAACGTCGTTTTCAAATACCTCTACCGACTGTGGAAATTCATAAAGAATGCCATAATCATTTGAAGCTTCGAATGTGCCTTCAATATCGATTACCGTTCCTAGAATGTTTACGCCGTCCTGACCATCTCTGCCATCCAGTCCGTCTAAACCATCCAATCCGTCACGGCCACCAACGGTACAAGAGGCCAATAATAGTGTCAATAAGACTCCGAAATAAAGTACTGATTTTCTCATAATTTTAAATTTTAGTTATGCTAACGACGCCTCTCGCATCGATTCGGATAGTGTATTTTCAAAAAGCGTTCCATTTTTTAACCGCTTCACAAAAAAACTGCACTTATAGTATGAAAAACCCAATAAAATAAGGTATTTGAAGTGTCTTAACTTAAAGTTGATTATTTTTGCGGAAACATTATTTTGCATGTCCTTAGTAATTCCTCATAGTCTTTTTACCGATTTTGATAGTTCACTTTTCAAATCTGGAAAACATTATAAGCTTTATGAAAAATTGGGTTCACATCCCTTGACGGTAGATGGGGTAGCAGGCACTTACTTCGCCGTGTGGGCACCTAGTGCGAACAAGGTTTCGGTTATCGGCAATTTTAATGATTGGGATGATAAGGTACACCCTCTAAACGTACGTTGGGATGAAAGTGGAATTTGGGAAGGCTTTATACCCTCGGTTGGTAAGGGTGAGGTATATAAATACAGTATACATTCGAACAACAATGGCGTCATAACCGAAAAGGCAGACCCGTTCGCCCGGTATTCTGAGCATCCGCCTAAAACCGCTTCGATTGTTTGGGATGCCGAGTATACATGGAAAGATAAAGAATGGATGGGTAAAAGAACGGCGCATAATGCCTTGGATGCTCCTTTTTCTGTTTATGAGGTACATTTGGGATCCTGGAAAAGAAATCAAAACAATGACTTTCTTTCCTATGGCGAATTAGCCAAAGACCTCGTTTCATATGTAAAGGAAATGGGCTTTACGCATGTTGAGTTTATGCCGGTGATGGAATACCCCTATGACCCCTCTTGGGGCTACCAGTTGACAGGTTATTTTGCACCTACTTCGCGCTTTGGAGACCCAGAAGGATTTAAATTACTGGTAGATTCTTTGCATCAAAATGATATTGGTGTCATTTTGGATTGGGTACCGTCGCACTTTCCGGAGGATGCTCATGGACTAGGATTTTTTGATGGGTCGCACCTGTACGAGCACCCTGATCGCAGACGGGGCTACCACCCGGATTGGAAGAGTCTAATCTTCAATTATGGACGTAACGAAGTGCGTGCCTTTTTAATCAGTAATGCCTTATTTTGGCTAGACCAATTTCATGTTGACGCCCTTAGGGTAGATGCTGTAGCCTCAATGTTGTACTTGGATTATTCCCGTGAAGAAGGCGAGTGGGAACCCAATATGTACGGTAATAACGAAAATTTGGAAGCCCTTAGCTTTATACGTGAACTAAATGAGGCGGTATATGGCAGTTTTCCTGATGTACAGACCATAGCCGAGGAATCCACGGCATTTTCTGGAGTATCGAAACCGGTAAATCTAGGTGGTTTGGGTTTTGGTATGAAATGGATGATGGGATGGATGCACGACACCTTGGAGTATTTTAAAAAAGAACCGATTTATCGTAAGCATCATCAAAATGAGATTACCTTTAGCATGACTTATGCTTTTACCGAGAATTTTATGCTTCCGTTTTCTCATGACGAGGTTGTATACGGAAAACGGTCCTTACTATATCGCATGCCTGGTGATGAATGGCAGCGTTTTGCGAATTTGCGTTTGCTCTTCGGCTATATGTTCACGCACCCTGGTGCAAACCTTATTTTTATGGGTGGCGAGTTTGGTCAAAGTGCAGAGTGGAATTTTCAGCAAAGTCTCGACTGGCATCTAACACAATATCCCCTGCATTCAGGAATTCAGGAAACCATAAAGGAATTGAACAAGCTCTACAGGCAATTGCCCGCCCTTTATGAGAAGCAATTTAGTCATGAAGGTTTTCAATGGATCGATTATGGAGACCATGAAAATTCGGTTTTAACCTATATCAGAAAGGGACATGACTCCAAAAATGATATATATATCGCCTTGAACCTTACTCCGGTGCCAAGGAAAAACTATAGGATTGGCCTGCCTAAAACATCAGGACAGCCCAAAGAACTATTCAATAGCGATGCCGAGAGGTTTGGCGGTTCAGGAATGGAATGTAACATTTCGAAATTGAGCTCAAAACCGATGCACGGATATCAAAAATCCATTGAATTGACCATTCCACCTTTAGGGATTGTTATTTTTAAGTAGTATTGAACGAGAAAAACGCAATTGTTATCAATTGGGGATACTATCTTTTCGTAAATAGCCGTTAAAGTCTTTTTTTTGTGTTCGTAAAACCACACTAAATGATCACCAATACCGAATTGGAATATAAAGGGAATTTATATCCCAACCACATTACCGACTTCAAGCAAGATGTCGATAAACTGTACTTTACTTCAGAGAATGGGGTAATTCTGCAGATAACAGTGCTTCGTAACAGTGCACTTCGCTTTCGTTATGCTACCGAATTCAATTTTCAACCCGATTTTTCGTATGCCATAAGCAAATTGGGCCTTCGTGGTTACGATCGTTTGGATGTTTCGGAAACCGAAACTGAATATTTGATCGAGACCATACGAATGAAGGTTTTGGTCGACAAAAAAACGATGCGCATTCAAATCTCAGACCCTGAGGGAAACATAATCAATGAAGATGAAATCGGTTTTCATTGGGAAGAAAATTATGAGTTTGGTGGAAATACGGTTAAAATGAGCAAGATTACCCAAACCGGGGAAAGTTTCTACGGTTTGGGCGATAAGGCAATGCATTCTAACTTAAAGGGCAAGCGCTTAAGCAATTGGGTCACGGATTCATATGCTTATGGCAAGGATAGAGACCCTCTGTACAAAGCAATTCCGTTTTATGTAGGCTTGACCAATAATAAGGCCTACGGAATCTTCTTTGACAATACATTCAAGACCCATTTCGATTTTGCACAAGAACGGCGAAGTGCCACAAGTTTTTGGGCCGATGGGGGCGAAATGAATTATTACTTTATCTATGGTCCCGAAATGTCGAAAGTGGTTCGGCTATATACTGATTTAACGGGTAAGCCAGAGCTTCCGCCGCTGTGGGCATTAGGCTTCCAACAATCGAAATGGAGCTATTTTCCTGAAAGTAATGTAAAGGAAATTGCCGGAAAGTTTCGAGAATTGAGTATTCCTTGTGATGCCATTTATTTGGATATTGATTATATGGATGGGTTTCGTTGTTTCACCTGGGACAAGTCTCGTTTCCCCGATCCAAAGAGAATGATATCTGAGCTTGAGGATGATGGCTTCAAAACTGTGGTAATGATCGACCCGGGTATTAAAATAGACCGTGAATATTCGGTGTACCAAGATGCCATGAAAAATGATTATTTCTGTAAAAGGGGAGATGGGCCATATATGCATGGTAAGGTATGGCCTGGGGAGTGTCATTTTCCTGATTTCACAAATCCCGAAGTACGAAAATGGTGGGCCGAATTGTATAAAGAATTTATGGCCGAAATAGGGGTGCATGCCGTATGGAACGATATGAACGAACCAGCGGTGATGGAGGTGCCATCGAAAACTGCTCCTTTAGATACACGTCATAATTATGACGGTCATCCCTGCACCCATAGAAAAGCACATAATATTTATGGTATGCAAATGGTGCGTGCCACCTATCATGGAGTTAAAAAGCACTCCTATCCAAAGCGCGCTTTCGTAATTACCAGGGCAGCCTATGCAGGTACTCAAAGATATGCCTGTACGTGGACAGGTGACAATGTGGCGACTTGGGAGCATCTTTGGCTTGCCAATGTTCAAATGCAGCGCATGTGTATGAGCGGGTACTCATTCGTTGGTTCAGATATTGGTGGTTTTGCCGAACAGCCGAATGGGGAATTATTTGCAAGGTGGATTCAGTTAGGCGTCTTTCATCCGTTTTGTAGGGTTCATTCCAGCGGCGATCATGGGGATCAGGAACCTTGGTCGTTTGATGAGGACATTACAAATGTGGTGCGAAAGTTTATTGAATTGCGCTACCAGTTGTTACCTTATTTATACACAATGTTCTATGATTATTCGAAGAATGGTATTGCCATGTTGAAGCCCTTGGTCATGTTCGATCAAGACGACCCACAAACGCATTATAGAACCGATGAGTTTATTTTTGGAGAGCAGATTTTAGTATGTCCCGTTCAAGAACCCAATGCGCAGGGGAGACGCATGTATGTACCTCGGGGCAAATGGTATAATTACTGGTCTAAGGAACTGGTTACGGGTGGCAAAGAAATGTGGATCGATGCCGATATCGAAAGCATTCCCCTTTTTGTAAAAGAGGGTGCTATTATTCCTAAATACCCGGTGCAACAATATGTGGGCGAGAAAGAAATTGAACATTTGCAATTAGACGTTTATTATAAGGAAGGAATAGAGAATTCCCAAATTTACGAGGACGGCAATGATGGGTACGATTATACCAAAGGAAGGTTTTGTTTGCGCAAGATGAAATTACAGGGAAAGGGAAAGCAATTGAATATTCAACAGCATAAGGACGGCACCTTCGTAACAGGTTACGAGACGCTTAAATTTAAGTTTCATGGTCTACCTTTTAAGATTATTGGCATAGAGATTGATAATGAGAATGTGAACTTGAATGATGTACAGCTAGCAAATGACAATTCTATTCAAGTGTCTAAGAATTTTACGGTATTGCGTATACTGGGAAAATGATTTTTTTTTGTATTTTCCATCAATTAAACACTAATAAAAATGAAAAAACTACTTTTAGTACTAGCGATATTCTTGGGCGTAACGGCCTGTAAAACAAATCCGTTTACAGGAAAGAGCACCTTGAATTTTTTCCCGAATAGTCAATTGTTCCCCATGGCTTTTGCGCAGTACGACCAATTCTTGACCGAGAATAACGTCGTTGAAACAGGGGCTGAAGCGGCAATGATTACAAAGGTCGGTCAACGAATCTCCTCAGCTGCGGAACGTTGGTTATCGGCCAACGGACATGCCGGGTATTTGAAGGATTACAAATGGGAATACAAATTGGTCAAGGATGAAACAGTGAATGCTTGGTGTATGCCAGGCGGTAAGATCGTTTTTTATACCGGTATATTGCCCATTACCCAAACCGAAAGAGGCGTGGCTGTGGTTATGGGCCATGAGGTGGCACATGCCTTGGCAGATCACGGAGCCCAGCGTATGAGTGCGGGAACCTTGCAACAAATTGGTGCGGTAGCAGGTAACATTGCGATTAAGGATGAGCGCACACGAAATACCTTTAATCAAGCCTATGGTTTGGGATCTACCGTAGGTCTTATGCTACCATTTAGTAGAAGTCATGAAACCGAAGCCGATCGTATCGGTTTACAGATAATGGCGATTGCAGGATATGATCCGTCCGAGGCATCGGAATTATGGAAACGCATGAAGGCCAAAAGTGGAGGGCAAGCACCACCGGAAATTTTAAGTACCCACCCATCTAACGATACCCGAATAGCAAATTTAGCGGCATGGGCGCCATTGGCGAGAGAAGAGGCGATCAAATACGGTGTTACTTCATTCGAATAGTATATTAAACGAGTTCTACGTATATTTAAAACCGTTCATCATTGATGAACGGTTTTTTTTGATTTAAAATGATAAAGAAGGTAGCAGAAAAAGGAAGCAAGAAATTATTGAATGCGTGGGCTTTCTATGACTGGGCCAATTCTGTTTATACGCTGACCATTGCGTCTTCTATTTTCCCAATTTTTTATTCCTCCCTATTTACTTCCGATAAAGAGCTGGTTTCAGCCTTCGGCTTTGAGATGAAACAAACTGTTTTGATCTCGGTCATTACGGCCTTTACTTTTTTGGTCGTCGCGGTTTTGTCTCCCGTCTTGTCTGGTATAGCCGATTATGTGGGCAATAAAAAGAATTTCATGAAATTCTTTTGTTATATGGGAAGTATAGGGTGCATAGGCCTCTACTTTTTTGACTTGGATTACATACATACCAGTCTCTTATTCTACTTTATGGGCTTATTGGGGTATTGGGGAAGCTTGGTTTTTTATAACTCCTATTTGCCAGATATCGCCTTTGAAGACCAACAAGATAGTATAAGTGCAAAAGGCTTTTCCATGGGCTATTTGGGCAGTGTACTCTTGTTACTTCTTAATTTGGCGATGGTTATGAAACCCGAATGGTTCGGTTTTGATATTGGTACTACCGAGGCTGAGCATAATATGGCCAAGGTGAAGGCGATGAAAGTCTCCTTTATTACAGTTGGTATATGGTGGGCACTTTTTAGTCAATATTCGTTCATGGTTTTACCCAAGGGAGTATCTGTGGGCCATAAGGTAACCAAAGATGTAATTCTAAATGGTTTTAGAGAATTGAAGGCTGTATGGGTTCAGCTAAAGGGTAATCTGCGATTACGTCGTTATTTGAATGCGTTTTTCGTATTCAGTATGGCCGTGCAGACCATTATGCTAATGGCAGTTTATTTTGGGGAAAAAGAGATTGCATGGGCCAACGATGGAGAGAAAACCCAAGGATTGATCATCAGTATATTGGTTATACAACTGGTCGCCATTTTGGGTGCAATAATGACTTCCAAAATCTCTGATATACTGGGAAATATTAGAACTTTGATTCTTATCAATGCGATATGGATGTGCCTTTGTTTTTATGCCTTTTTTATGGAGACCCCGATGCAATTCTATATTGCTGCGGGTATGGTAGGTCTCGTAATGGGAGGGGTACAATCACTTGCGAGATCAACCTATTCGAAATTTTTACCGGAAACAGAAGATACCACTTCATACTTCAGTTTCTATGATGTTGCGGAAAAAATCGGAATTGTGATAGGAATGGTCATTTTTGCCGTGGTCGACCAGGTAAGTACCATGCGCTATGCCATTCTGTTCTTGTTCGTGTTTTTTCTTGTTGGTATCCTTTTACTACTCAGGGTTCCTAAACAAGCTCGACTTACATAACTAAGCCAGCCTAAACGCGATATGTTCTACTAAAGTATTTCGATCGGCAATAGCCGTTGATTACTAGAATTTTACGATAGTGTACACTTCATCGATTTAAAATGGAGATTATCGATTAGCGCCATACAACTATATGGAAATCCATTCTTTTGTACAGACCATAAACCAAACCAAGTGAAAAAAAAATTACTCCTCACAAAATCACGAAAATACCTTTTATTAGCTTCTTCACTTTTGCTACTCAGTGCAGTGCCTTTTTTTGCAGGTTCTGGCCTTGATGACGCAGAGCCACTCGAAAGCTATTTAAACGGCAATTTTCCTGCAGTTCCTGCCCAAGGGTTGCCCTATGAGCCGATTTTTCCTAATCTGACGTTCGATTCTCCGTTGACTTTCAATGAGATACCAAATTCCAATAAAATTATTATTGGTCAACGCGATGGTCAGTTGTTTTGGTTCGATAAGACGCCGAACGTTTCTACGAAAAACGTATTGTTAGATTTATCGAACAAGGTCGGTGTGGTATGGGATGGCGGTTTTTTGGGCTTGGCCTTGCATCCGGATTACGGTACGCCCGGCAATAACTTTTTCTATACCTGGTATACGACCAAAGACGCCAACGGACAAAACATTCCGAATAATTATACGATTCAGAACTGTGATAATGAGGAATACTGGGGCAATTTTTTGGTATTGGCCAGGTATCAGATGAACCCTACCACCCTAGCAGTGCAACAATCTTCAGAGCAGATATTGTTGAAGTTGAGAATGTATGGCACTACGCACAGGGGCGGGGGTCTTGTTTTTGGTGATGACGGCTTTTTGTACCTCACAACGGGTGACCAAACAGCGTTTAAGAAATCGCAGGATATTACGAATAATCTTGATGGCGGTGTCTTACGAATAGATGTTGATCGAGACAATACCAAAAGTCATCCACCGGTTAGGACTATGCCGGCCGATCACGGCTTTTCAGATGAAATAACGGGCAATGGTTATTGGATTCCCAATGATAATCCTTTTTTAAGTCCAACAGGTGATCATTTTGAGGAGTATTATAGTTTGGGGCACAGAAACCCGCATCGAATGACCAAAGACCGCGCAACCGGCGATTTGTATGTTGGGGAAATCGGTGGTGGTCGTCATGAGGAGATCAATGTTATAAAAAAAGGCAGGAACTATGGTTGGCCAGTATATGAAGGTTTGTTTATCAATAGGAATTGCGTTCAAGACCTATTGAACGGAATGCAGCATGAAAGGCCGTTGACGATCTTTCCAAGAGCCGAAGCGAATGCCGTTATAGGTGGCTATGTGTACAGAGGTTCTGAAATTCCCGAACTTCAAGGGAAGTATGTATGTGCCGATTATGGTAGGGGAGAGGAGATTTGGACGATTGATACCAGTACGGGCGACTACACGCAGCTGGGGGATTTTACCTCTACGAATATCATCTCGTTTGGAGAAGACGAACAAGGTGAGCTGTACATTATGAAACAAGGGGTTTCCACATTATACAAAATGGTTTCCAAAGATAACCCCCCGACCCAAATGCCCAATTTACTTTCGGAGACAGGGGCCTTTAAAAATTTAAATACCCTAGAACCCTCAGATGGACTTATACCATATGATTTGGTAGAGTCTTTCTGGTCAGACGGTGCCCTTAAGAAAAGATGGATCGGTATCCCCAACGACGGTTCTCACGATACTGCAGGGGAAAAAATCGAATACTCTGAAAACGATGTATGGAATTTTCCGATCGGATCCGTTTTAGTCAAACATTTTGAGCTACCGATCAATGCGCAGAATCCATCTATTACCAAGAGGCTTGAAACACGTTTTTCAGTCAAAGCTGCCGATGGCAACTTTTATTTTACTACCTATAAATGGAACGATCAAGGAACCGATGCGGTTTTATTGACAAGTGGCTTGGATGAAACAATCAATATTACGAATGCCGATGGTAGTACAGGAACCCAAACCTGGTCATATCCCAGCAATAGCGATTGTATTAGTTGCCACAATCCTACTACTGGTGGCACCTTAGGCACCAGGACCAGATATTTAAACAAGGATTATACCTACCCTTCTACCGGGAGAACGGCAAACCAATTAGTGACCTTAAGTCATTTGGGAATATTGGATGAGACCATACTTGATTCCGATACGGGAGCCCTGCTTACTTCAAAGGCGCTCGATGACCCCAATGCCAGTATCGAGGACAAGGCACGCTCATATATGGATCTTAATTGTGCCAATTGCCATCGACCTGGAACAGGTAATCGCGGAAGTTTCGACCTCAGGTTAAAATTGGATTTGACACAAACCGGACTTTTGACCGCAGCACCGTATGAAAGTTTAGGGATTCCGAATGAGAAAATCATTGATCCAGGAAACCCGGATACGTCTATCCTTTATCATCGACTAAATAGTACCGACCCTACTATTATGATGCCGCCGGTTTCAAAAAATAAAATCGATGATAGAGCGGTACAGTTGATCAATGATTGGATAAGTCAGCTTACACCGGCCGACAACCCATGCGCTAATCGCATTATCATGGAAACCTTTGAAAATGTACCAGGCAATACACTTGCTGAATTAAGAAGCAATGCGAACTTTCCAGATAATCCTACCCGAGTTAATGAATTGGGCGAATTTCGAATTCCGAACAATGTTGATGACAATTACGGATCAAGGGTTAAAGGAATATTAAAGGCTCCTGAGTCCGGTACATATTACTTTTGGGTTGAAGGAGATGATAATGTAGAATTGAGTTTAAGTAGTGATGAGAATGAAGCCAATAAGGTACGTATCGCATATCACGATGGTTGGACATTCCCAGAAGAATGGAATAAGTTTCCAACACAAAAGTCTGCTGGCATCAATTTGGTAGCGGGCCAAAATTATTACATCGAGGCATTGATGAATGAAGGAATCGGTGGGGATAACCTGTCAGTAGGATGGCGAAGACCAAGTAATGGAAATGGGAATATACCAGATGAGGTAATACCTTGCACGGTATTCGATTATTTCGATGGCCCTCCTACCATCAATGTCACAGGAGTAACATTAGATGCTCAGACCTTGACTTTGGAAGTTGGTGAAACATCTAGTTTAAATGCAGCTATTGTTCCCGCTGATGCCGATGACCAAACCGTAACATGGTCGTCGAGTGATACCAGTGTTGCTTCAGTAAACGCAAACGGATCGGTTACGGCCCTTAACTCAGGTAGTACGATCATTACGGTGACCACCAATGACGGAGGCTTTACCGACGAAGCTACGGTCAACGTTACGCCTGCTGTTGGTGATTGTGTAGCCAGCGGTTCGATTTTGATGGAGCGTTACGATAATATTCCAGGCTATACCATCCCAGATTTGCTCAATGCACCTTCTTATCCAGATGCCCCATCGTTGATGATTGAAATCGACGATTTTAGGATTGCCGAGAATACAGCGGATAACTATGGAGTTCGCGTAAGAGGATATGTATGTGCGCCGGAGACCGGGACCTATTATTTTTACGTAGCCGGTAATAACCACTCCGAACTTAGTCTTAGCACTACTGCCAATGATGCAGACAAACTAAGAATCGCGTATCACGAAAGTTGGACGAACAGTGAGGAATGGGACAAGTTTGCAACCCAAAAATCACAAGCAGTAGTCCTAACGGAAGGCAATAGTTATTATATAGAAGCCTTAATGAAAGAAGGTTCTTTTGGCGATCATTTGGCCGTAGGCTGGCGAAAGCCAAGCGACGGTAACGGGGCTCAGGCAACCGAAGTGGTGCCAGGTGATGTACTATCACCAATGGTTTTGCAAAATGTTGCAGTTAGTGGAGTCTCTTTATCGCCGACGAGTATAATGCTTGTTACCAATGAATCGGCTTCTTTAAGTCCCACGATTGCTCCTTTCAATGCAAGCGACAAATCGGTCGTTTGGTCATCTAGTAATACAGCAGTAGCAGATGTAAATGCGAATGGTGAGGTCGATGCCGTAGGAGAAGGTACTGCAATTATTACGGTAACCACCAACGATGGAGGTTTTACGGCCCAATCGAATATTGAAGTTATTCCGAATAATGTGGATACATGCACGGCCAGTGGTACGATTTTGATGGAGCGTTATGACAATGTTCCTGGCTATACCATTGCCGATCTATTGAGCGCACCATCTTATCCAGATACGCCGACCTCGGTCGCGGAACTTTCGAGTTTTGAAATTCCTGAGAACACCGGAGACGATTATGGCGTTAGGGTCAGGGGTTATTTATGCGCTCCAGAAACGGGCATCTATTATTTTTACGTTTCAGGAAATAACTTCACAGAGCTGAACCTTAGTCCTACCTCAGAAGCATCCGAGAAAGTTAGGGTTGCTTATCATGAGGGATGGACAAACAGTCAAGAATGGGATAAATTCACAACTCAGAAATCACAGGGAATTTTCTTGAGAAAGGATGATACCTACTATATCGAAGGATTGATGAAGGAAGGCGCGTTCGGAGATCATTTGGCTGCCGGATGGCGCAAACCAAGCGACGGTAACGGGGCACAGGCAGCAGAAGTTATTCCAGGTAGCGTATTATCACCATTTATGACGACTGCTGAGTTGGGACAATTTCTACTTTGGGATGTTAATGCAGAAGCCGCAAACACCCCAAGTTTTATGTTAAGTCCGAACCCTGCCTCAACACAATTAACCATTTCAGTAAGTAACATTGGCGACGAGACCGAAGTAGATTATGTAATGTACTCCGTTTTAGGCCGAGAGGTATTACGATTGAAAGGTGGTCGACAAGCAACTATAGATGTGAGTAGTTTCGCTAAGGGTACCTACATTATGGTCGTGAGTTCTAAGGTATGGACCTCAAGTAAAAATTTGATAATTAGGTGATAGCATTAATTTGTAGATAGAAAAGAAAAAGCCGCTGTACAGCGGCTTTTTTTTGATTTTTTGATGAACAAACCCCTTATCCTTTTGAAATATCTCCCGATCCTGAGGACTTGGTATCTACCTTACTGGGATTTCCCCTGTAACTGATATCTCCCGACCCTGACACTCGGGCTCTGATCATTTTGTTCGCAGTAACTTTAATATCTGCTGAGCCAGACACGGTAGCATCTACATTATCGGCCTCTAGATCATAAGCCTTGATATCGCCTGAACCCGATATACTAACTTCAAAATTTTCGGTATTCCCGCTCAAATTAATGTCGCCTGAACCCGACATTGATGCCTCGATCGAATTACTTTCGATATCCAAGGTCAAATCACCCGAACCGGACAATGCCGTTTCGAATTTGTCTGATTTTATGGTCGTCTTACCAACAACATCACCCGAACCGGATAATTTTACCGCATTAACACTTTCGATGGGCACTGTAACGCGAATTCCATTGTCCCAGGAAGAAGGTTTCAAATTATACCCCTTTTTTACCTTTATTCTGAGCTTTCCGTCTTTTACGTCGGTAACGATATACTCCAATAAATTCGATTCACCTTCCAATATTAGTTGTCCTTCTTCCCCAGCCACTAGATCTACATCGAACCAACCGGCCAAAGACACGGCGTCATAACTACCTACGCTCCGTTCAATGGTTGTATTGTTCCCATTTCCCTTTATGCGTTTGCCCCATTGGGCAGAGCATGAAATTGTTATCAATAATGTTAATCCAAATGCAATAAATTTTTTCATGATAGTTGTTTTAAAATCATAGCTAGTACTTGTTCTTTTAGGTTTTAGCTAGGATTTGATTAATGATTTAGTTTTTATAAAATGATATGTTGCCATATTCGCTCGAAACTGAAACGGTATTCCCGCTGCTGGAAGACCCACGATATCCTTTGTAATACTTTCGGCTACTTTTTACTTCGCTAATATTAATTTCGAAATCGTCTTTTCCACTTACGCCTGCATAGGAGGTCTTTATTTCAAAGTTAAAATGATACCCATCATCATAACCAATTTTTACTCCTGTATAATCAGAATTGATAAGAATATTACCAGCATCAGAATCCATTTTACCAATTTTTACAGAACCGTAATCCGCATTCACATCAACGTTACCGTGAATGGTTCCAAGGCGTACGTTTATATAATCGCCGGTACCTTTTACATTATCGGCTTCACCGATTTCAATCTTGCCATAATCGCTGTTGTATTCCAGATTTCCCATTTTATCTACTGTTGAATTGGTATAATCTGCAATTATAGTGAGGTCCCCTGCTTTTTCTATGGTATAGCCAGAATAATCAGCGGTAATTTTGCCACTATTTATATAACCGATGCGAGACTTCGAAGTGTAATCAAAGTTCAATTGATTGTTCCTTCCGCGAAGCTCACCGATATCCAATCTCCCATAATCACAACTTATTTTGGCATGGCCATCTATACGGTCTAAAATTATGCTACCATAGTCGTTATTTAAATGCACGCTGTTTTTCACGGGCAATTTTATGGTATAATTTATCTGCATATTCACTTTATTGTTACCGCCCCAGCCCCAACTACTTTTGTTGTTATTGAAGATAGTCCTTGCGGAAACCATTCGGGCACTATTTTCAAAATCAACACTGATCTCATTTAACTTTTTCAGTACTTTTTCCTCATTGTTACCATTGGTTTTGATATGTACTTCAATCATAACCCTATCTTCGTTCCAAGAAGTAATGTTGAGGTTCCCATAGCTGTTACTTACCTTTAACAAGGCATCTGAATCCACATCGAATTCCTTCTTTATGGTTTTTTCTTTAGTATACTTTCCGTTGTGCTTACCATCGTTGGGAAACATGCTTAGGGGTGCAAGCAACAAAAGCAGTATGGTTATTCTAAATAGTATAGTTTTCATCATTTGATTGTTTTAATATTTTAATAGTTTCGATTTTGTCCAAAACCTCTTTTAGCAGATCAATACGAGTTTGAAAGTTGGTAATCATAGCACTTAAGATCATTTTGTTGTTACCGCCATCCAATAGGTCTTTTTCGAGCGCTTGGTAATCAACTTCCAATTTATTCAATTGATTCATGGTGTCGTCTACCATGCGCTGTGTCTCAGGAGTACTTTCCTCCTGTAGTTCTTTAATTTGTTCTTCTATCAAACTGGCAAAATAAAATTCGGTATTAGCCGCTTCAGGAGAAATTTCCGCCAACTGCTCTTTGTGGGTTGGCCTATTTTGCAATGCCACAAAACCGATAGCCAACAATGCTGCAATAGAAGCTGCGATTGCAAGAGGTCGCATCCAGGAATTACTTTTGCGTTCCATGCTTTTTTGGCTAGATGCATTCAGCTTGTCAATAAAGCGCTCTTCATGCCCTTCATGAGGTACTTTGATATCGAAAGAACCCTTAAGTTCACCGAACAGTTTGTCCAAGTCTTTTTCCATTAGTAAATTGTCTTTAATTTATTTCTTAAACTTTCCTTTGCCCTTGAAATAGTTGTTCTACAATTGGCATAACTAATATTCATAATCGAGCTTATTTCTTCATAATCATACCCTTCAATTAAATGTAAGGTCAAAGAAAGTCTGTAGTTGTCTTTTAGCGAATCCATGGTTTCCATCACTTTTTGAGCCTTCAGTTCGGTCAACCCATTGTCCACATCAACTCCGTCATTGTCTTCGACCTTATAAAGTATATCATCCAGAGCAACCTCATTTTTCTTTTGTTTTTTTCTGTAATGATAAATACTGTTGTTTATTACGATACGCTTCAGCCATGCACCAAAAGCTACTTCACCTTTGAAAGAATCGAGTTTCGTAAACGCGTTTAAAAACGATTCCTGCATTACATCCTCAGCTTCGGCACTATCTTTTACAATACGAAATGAGGTATTGAACATGGCCGAGTAGTACCGGTTGTAAACTTCCAATTGTGCACTTTGTTTTCCTAGGATACACGATTGTAATAAATCATCAATATGGTCTTTTTTGTGGCTCAAAAAATTAGATGGTTTAGAGAAAAGAGAATACAATTTAAGTATTGTTACAGTCTTGTGCTTAAAAAATTCAGAAATGCAGTTTATCGATGATTTTGAGAATTTGTCGATAAAAGTGATTATTTTGACGAAGCTTTGTATTTTCACATTAATTTTGGAAATGACTAGAATTTTTTCCCCAGTAACTTTATTTTAATTTATGTAGCTATGGGGAGTATTTTTTCTGCTTCTAGAAGTTTTTTTTCGACTCTTTTCGTGTTAATTTTTGCGTTAAACGCTACCTCCCAGACTTCGGAAGTTGATGGCGAGTGGAGTTCTCCTATCGGTTTCGATATCGTTCCCGTAGCGGTTGCGAACCTGCCCGACGGTCGTTTGTTGACCTGGGCGGCGAGTTCCCCTACGACCTTCGTCGAGGTGAGCACCGGTGCGACGTTCAGCGAGCTTTTCGATCCCACTTTGGGGGTTGCCGGCCAGGCCACGGGACAG